>DAOUWQ010000154.1 GCA_030667035.1 Candidatus Heimdallarchaeota archaeon
CGAGTGTAACTGTAAACCCATTTGCGATATCTAGCAACATTAGAGGCATAAAGCAGAGCTAGATCCATTAACCCCATACGCATTGCAACACGTGTTTAACGTAGTATCTTAGCTTCGTCATTATCAAGTTTCTAGGATGTACGAGCTAATCGCTTATTTACCATTTTCAAATCTATTATATAATCTCGAGTTGATTTACCGCCGCCTAACCAGCGAGCGAATTTTCCAAATACCATAGTAATTTTTCCAACCTTTTTTTCTGGTAACACAATATTTTACATTCACTAAAAAAAAGCTTTCTAAATAGCAAAAAAGCTTGTTTTAGCAATCTTTGAGCTACTAAGATTCACTTTAGATAGTATTAGTATAACAACATATTTTTAACTTTTGATTTAGGACAAGTGTTTTTGGCCAATTATTTTTTTTGTAGAACGTTTGAGGGGCATATTAATCATAAAACTCTTACCCAAGCCTATTTCGACAACTTAAATAAATTTTAGTAGACAAATTAAGCCTATCAGCACTAAGTTAATATTTTTTCGAATGCAAACCTTTTTTAGTTTTTTTACCTCTTTTTCTATATAGAAACTATAGTTGGAGCTATTGATAAAAATGGTCAAACCCGGTTCAATTATCGGCGGATTTATTATTGCAATTTCGATTGCATTACAAGTAGTTACCCTGTTGGAAATTGCTCAATTTTGGTGGTTATTATTCATCTGGGGAGCTGGAATTATTGCAGGCGGATTTTATATTTGGGGCGGTACCGCTTTTGGCGAAAGTGAGAAAATGGAACATTTCACAATATCCGGTATTGGATTTGGTGCGATTATTTCTCTTACAGCTTATTTCATACTCTTTCAATGGGATAACATTGTAGATACCCTCGAACTTTCAAATGAAAACTGGGTTATAGGCGCAGTAGGATTTTCCGCTTTGGCTGCAATTATGGCTGCGGCATCTTTCTTATTCATTATTACTGGCACAAATAAACAAATGAAAGGTGTTAAACCTGGTGCCCTTATTGGTGGAATTTTGATTAGTGTTTCTTTGACTTTACAAATTGTTGTTGTAATACACATTAGAAAGGCATATTGGTTGCTTGTATTCTGGTTTGTAGGACTAATTGGAGCTATTGCACTCAGCACAGGAGCTAGAGCACGAGGTTATAATAGCCCAACATCATTTGTTATCGCTGGTGTGTTCATAGGCATTCTGTTATTTGGTGTGCTCTATTGCACTTTATCAGATAAGGCAATTACTGCAATTGACACTATGTCAAATAATGCGGATAGTTTCCCAACACACGATCATCTACCGACATGGTTGGCGCCATTACTGTCTTTTGTTTCAGGGGTAGTAGCATTTATGGGTGTGCTGTTTTCTGCAGCATCCCTCCCAAAAAGAAGCTATTAAGGAAGTTTCCATTCCTTTTTTCCCTTTTTTATACTTTGGAGAGGAAACAAAGAAATTAAATACACTTGAAGCTTTTTTGAACGCATAATGAGTTAAAGTCTAGGATATTAAGAATAGTATTCTCTAGCAATTACTTACTGCGAGGAAATGATTTGTCCAAGGCAAAAAACCGTCATTTTAAATATGGGTGCTTAGGTGGTACCTTTGATAGATTACATGGGGGCCATAAACTTCTACTGGAAGTTGCATTTAGATTATCTGAGAAAGTACTCATTGGTATCACAAGTGATAAACTTGCACGAAGAGGAAAAGAGGTTCCAGAACTTATTTATCCATTTGACAAACGGGCAAGTGATGTAAGAGATTATTTGCATTCCTTGGGTGTTGTAGACGATAGAATAGATATCAGAGAGCTATCCAAAGCAACGCAATATGCAGATAAAAACCCCGAATTAGAAGTTATAGTGCTCAGTCCAGAAACATATGGCAAACTTCTTGAGATAAATGATCTGCGACGGGAGAAAGATATTAAAGAGCTAATTGCAATTGCTATTCCTTATTATAGAGACGAAAGTGGGAAAATAGTTAGCTCAAAAACTTTTAGGGAATTAGAACTCCAATTAAAAAGGCAAATAAAAATGAAAAATGATGATGCTGAGCTTTCTTAAAACTCAGAAGAAATCATCAAGAGATCTAATACCAATTATTTTTTCAAAGGAAACGCCAACTGGTTCTAAAACTTGTTTTAAAGTTGATTCCATTTGAGCTAGATATTTATCAATATCGATATCAGAAATATTTGCAAGTTCTAAGGGTTTAACACCAATACCACCTGAAGTTTTCACAAAGGAAATCAAATCACCTGCACCTAACTCCTTACCTGTAGTTTCCTTTAATAGCCGGGCAGCTTTAACATGCTGAGGTGTTGTTTTAATATATTGAGCAAGAGATTTGTTTAACTGAACTCGGAATACAAGATCTTCAATAGGCAATTTTCTGTTTTTGAGGTCTTTGTAGCATTGTTGTACTCGGTCTTCTATTTCCTTTCTTGCACCCTCAATATCTTCTTCGACTTTTATTTCACTTAAAATCTGAACGATGTCATTAAACACATTTTTGAGGAAGGGTGGAGTATTTCGTTTTTTACCCAATAATCCTTTGACATCAACCTTTCCATCGTGATATACACCAAGATAGTTTTTCTTTCTATCAGATAGAGCTAAGTAGCGGTAATTTTTTTCGACATCAAGGTCAATTTTTAGATGTTCATCGCTCCATTTGATGAGTTCTTTTATTTGGTCTTTTGTGGGACTTTTTAGGAAAACAGAATCGGTATCTCCATAAATAACAGGAATACCCATTTCAGTACATTTCTCAATTGTATCAGTAATAGCTTTTCTACCAATGGCTGTCGTTGCTTCTGCAAGAGGGGGGCAATAGAATGGAAAATGAGCAGCACCAAAAACACCATAAGAAGCATTAATAACAACATTTAACGCGGATTGAATAACATTGTAAAAATCTCTGGTATTTTCATCAAGAGTTTTATCTTTTGTTTTAGGTTTAAACCAATCAACTCGTATATCTCTAATAAAGCCAACCAAAATGGCCATAAGCCCTTTATTTTTGGTACAGACCCAGTGGTCAGTATCCGGAATCATTTTCTTATTCTTTTGGCAACTTTCGTGCGTACAATTCATTGTTTCATAGGAGAGATTCCAGATTTTGATTATACTTGGATACAGGCTTGCAAAATCCAAAACGGTAACGTCAAAATGAATACCAGGCGAAGGAGAAACAACAATGGCTCCTTTGTATTTCTTTCCCTTGATCATCGCACTGGTAGTTGAATCACCTCGAGAGCCAATGATCTCTTCAGGACGAGGTATGAGATAATTTCTATGACGATGCTCAGAGAATAACCAGTTTCGTATCCAAGTAGAAACTGCTTGTCTTGTTATATCTTCAAAGGGCATACCAGTTATACGCATAAGCATAATTATTAATCGCATAGTTAGGTTGTCATTAAAAGTAGTTAATTCCAGAGTGATTTTACTATCCCAATAATTATAGTAAGCAAGTTCATAGCAGTTTAACAGGCCGATATCTTTATCCAATACTACTTTGTGATCTTGAAGCAAAGCTGAAGTAATAGCATCTAAAGAACTAACATTATATTTGGCACCATAAGCATAAACTTTGATTGCTGCTTGATTGAAGAATTTGTAAGCGTCAAAATGAATAGCATTCCGAATAGAATAGTAATCTCTGTTTTCAATTAATGGATTATCTTTAGAGTCTATTTTCAAACGATTCGCTCGATTCTGAAGATAAGGTAAATCAAAATTATCACCATTGAATGTAACAATAACAGGATAATCTTTCATTAATGCGAAAGTTTTCAGGAGGAGCTCTTTTTCATCGTCGAAGAATTCTACTTTAACATCAGCAGCAAGCTCCTTGGGACGAGTACCACGAGGAACGTCGTCTCGTTGTAAAACAAGAACAAATTTTGCACCATCATTACCAACTAACGAAATAGAAATAACTTTTTCGAGAGCTTTTGTAGGATCAGCAATTCGATCCATGTTTTTAGTAAAAACTTCAATATCAATTGCTGCACGCTTGATATGGGGGACTCGAGTTAAAAACAAGGGCAAATAAATAGGAATAAGCTCTTGCACTTCTTTGGGGGAATCTTTGAATAACTCCTTAATTTGAGCTTCTACTTTTTTGTCTAGTTTTTGAACTGCAGGTTCCAGATGACCATCTTTTAATTGATAAAACATTCCAGGATAAAGCTTCAAATCATACAAGTAATTCTTATGATAACGAATATTTGCTTCCCAGGCAGCAGGTAACTTTTCACGAAGACTATCATATCTACCACCGATGGCTAAAGGATCAGTAACGACTATTTTAGTCATATTTACGTCTTTATCAGTAAGTAGATTTTTCAATTGAACTTTTTTATAGGCGACGATCTTCTTAAAATTCTTAACAGAAGAAATTTGTTGTAATTGTTCTACGGTTAAATCGGTAAGCAAATAGGGTTTATGACCAGTGTTATCGTAATAACCGTTTAAGCGATTTGAACGCTCGTCTAGTAAATAGAGAAAACCTTTGCCACTTTTTCCTTCATAGATTGACTGTAAAAGACAGCTAGGAGGGGAATTTTTTGGACAATATTCTACCGGAGCACCCTCATGGATAATCTCATCATCAGCATCAACACCCTCTTTCTCAAATTCAGAAATATCATCCTCCTCTAAATTTTGAATAACTTCTTTCGAAACTTGTTCTTGATCTTTAGCGGAAGAGCTGCTAGATTGTTTTGTTTCTTCGTCGAGAGGATCTTTTTTCTTGTCCGCTTTCGCTTCTTTTTTAGGTTCGGCACCAAAAAATGAATCTAAGGAAGGTTGTTCTTTTGACATTTATTCGCCTCTATCAATCTAGGAAGTTTAAGCTTTATAACAATCCCATTTTCAGTAGAAATGAAATTAACTATCTTACAGTTTAACCTATTCCTTTTTAGATTTTTCACTAAAATGTTCTTGGAGAGTTATTAAGAGGGCGCCTATTCAATAAAAAAGCGGTCTTTAAATTACTTTATCAACAATTCTAAATTGAGAGAAATGAAAAACGACCAAGGCTCAGATTTAGGATTTATTCTTTTCCTGATTTTTGCAGGAATAATGCTTATACCACTATATTTTGGTGTTAGGGATATTTCCGAGCTAATACGAATAGGAAAAATAATTCTCATCATAGTGGTAGTTTTAGCAG
>DAOUWQ010000316.1 GCA_030667035.1 Candidatus Heimdallarchaeota archaeon
AAAGCATTTGATTATTGACACTTCAAAAATGGATTATTCTTGGTTTGAAGACAATCCTCCTGATAGATGTTACATTTGTAAGAAAGGCGCTATTGAAGGCATCCAACAATATTGCAAAACACATCAAATCTCGGGACAACTCATTGAGGGTTCTAATTTTGATGATTTAGATGATTATCGTCCAGGTTATCAAGCTGTTAAAGAATATTCAGTTAAAAGTCCCTTAATTGATGCACAATTAACGAAAGAAGAAATTAGGTTGTTCTCAAAACAACTTGGTCTATCCAGTTGGGATAAACCTTCATCTCCATGTTTGGCTACACGATTTTTCTTTGGAGAGAAAATAACCAAAGAAAAGTTAGCTATGGTCTATGAAGCAGAAGAATTTTTGAAAGAATTAGGTATTCTTCAACTTCGTGTCCGAGTACATGGTTTACTTGCTCGAGTTGAAGTATCACCTGTTGATTTTCCACTTCTCGTTGAGAATGCTGAGAAAATAATAACTAAATTTAAAGAAATTGGTTTCGATTATGCGACATTGGATTTAAATGGATACAAAAAAGGTTCAATGAATAAGACTCAGAAATAGGCATTGCTTGAACTAAAAGATAATTCCAAGGTGAAAAATTCATGGATCAAAATAACCTAAAGAAATTGTTAGAAGAATATAAAGAAAATCACGTTTCTATTGATACAGTATTAGCTAAACTCAAGGACCTACCTTTTGAGGACCTTGGTTATGCTAAAGTGGATCATCATAGAGCTTTAAGGAAAGGTTTTCCAGAAGTGGTTTATTGTCCAGGTAAAACCTTAGAACAAATCAAGGGCATTTACGCTTCTCTTAGTGAACGAAATGAGAATGTCTTGTTAACACGTGCAACTGAAGAAATTTTTAACGAATTGAAAAAGATTGATGAGAACTTACAATTTTGCCCACAAGCAAGAATAGTTTATCTTGATAGAATTCAAAGAAAAAAGACTGGTTCTTTATTGATTATTTGTGGTGGTACAGCAGATATCCCTGTTGCTGAAGAAGCTGCTTTAACAGCTGAAATTATGGGAGCAAATGTTACTCGAATCTACGATGCTGGTGTTGCGGGCATTCATCGTTTACTTCATTATCGTGATAAAATATTCACTGCGAATGCTATTGTAGCAATAGCTGGAATGGAAGGTGCTCTTCCTTCTGTTGTTGCTGGTCTTGCTGCTTGTCCTGTCATAGCCGTACCTACGTCTGTTGGTTATGGAGCAAATTTGAAAGGAATTTCTACCCTGCTAACTATGTTAAACAGTTGTGCACCTAATGTTGCGGTTGTAAATATCGATAATGGCTTCGGCGGGGGTCTTATGGGAGCTTTAATAAATAAGCAAAAAGAAATAATTACTGAATAAATAGGTGAGAATAGCTAAGGTTCCATTTGAAATGGTTTATATTGGATATTAGCTAAAACTCTAGTAGAGAAAAAAATCTATTAGATAAATTATAACTAAAACTAAGGTGAAACATTAAGATGATTGTCAGAGTTGTGTCGGCAATTGGCGGCGGAGTAATCGATTGTGAAGTGAAACCTAATTCAACTATTGCTGAATTGAAAAGGGAAATATCACGACAAAAGAGAATTCCAGCTAGTGCGGTAATCGTTGTTTTCCGTGGAAGACAACTTGATGATAACGAAACATTTGAAGAGGTTGGAATTACCGATTATGAAAAAGTATATCTAATCGCCCGAACAGAGGGCGGATAAATCTTTTTTTTATTATTGTTTTTTTTTATCTAATTTTAAAATTAAAATTTTTGTTTTCTTATGAGCCTTTTCTTGAAAGTTTTCTTCACTATTTTGATGAGAAAAAAATAAAAATGCAACGGAGAAATAATCCTTAGACAAATTAGGAAGGTAGAATTTTATGTTTATCACTTGGTTGGGTACAGCAGGATTTCACATCTCAGATGCAGAACATGGAATCCTTATTGACCCTTTTTTCCCTATGAATCCCGCTTTATCTTCCGAAAAAGGAACTATCAATAAATTAGCAGATAAGTCAAAAGCAATCTTTCTTACTCATGGCCATTTTGATCATTCTATATCTGTTCCAGAAATAGTTGCTTCAAGAGACTTGTTAGTGTATTGTTCGAAAAAAACTGCGAAAGACCTGGAAAATTTAGGCGTATCTTCACAAAAACTACGAATAATTGAAGGTGGGATGCTTTTCCGTTTTGGGTCATTAGTTATTGAACCTATTAAGTCCGCACACATACATATTGATGCATTACTTATCTTAAAGCAATTAAAGAAAAAAGTTAACGCTCTTCGAGAAATTAAACCATTTTTATCTTTAAGTAAAAAATTCCCAAAAAGATCCGTTTTTAGTTTTAGAGTTAGCTATTGTGACAAAGATGACAAAGTGCTCTTTGTTTTACATCATTGGGGATCTGCGGGGACAACAAGAAGTGAACTCAAAACGTTTTGTTCCTCCTCAACAGATCTTATACTATTCCCGTTAATGGGTAGCTCAAGAATCATTCCTAAAACCATGAAAGTTATTCACTCATTTAAACCAAAAGCAATTATGCCACATCATATAGATGATACTTTCCCTCCGGTTTCATACGAGGTTAATTTAGATATCTTCCTCCAAAAAATGGAGGAACAATTTCCTGAGGTAAAAGTGATTATCCCAAAAAAGGGTGTTCAACAATCACTTGACATTTTTCAATAAAATTGCTTGAAAGTCAATTCTCTCATGGTTTCATCGGTATTGTGAGTTCCGTAAATGACGATTTAGATTTTAATAATATCAATATTTAGCAAACATTTCCTCTTTTTTTCTCTTTCATTTTATCCAAAATATTTTTGAAATGTTGAGCTTAATTCTCTATAGAGGAGATACTAGTAGTTGATTAAAACAACACTTTCCGATATTAAAATGAATAATCCCTTCATGCTAGCATCTGGCGTTCTAGGTGTAACAGCTTCTGTAATGACCCGTATTGCTGAAATGGGTT
The DNA here is from genome assembly GCA_030667035.1 of Candidatus Heimdallarchaeota archaeon. GTDB lineage: Archaea > Asgardarchaeota > Heimdallarchaeia > JABLTI01 > JABLTI01 > JABLTI01. Next base: position 3,005 of record DAOUWQ010000316.1, read on the forward strand.
GTGGGGCGATTGTTACAAAATCTATTGGACCAGAACCTAAATCAGGCTATGTTAACCCAACGGTTGTTGAATTAGGCAATGGGTCACTACTAAACGCTATGGGATTACCAAATCCAGGTTGCGATGTCTTCTATAAAGAAATTGAAGAAACAAAAAATCGTACTGATGTACCAATAGTAGCAAGCATTTTTGGAAAAACAGTGAATGAGTTCGTTCAAGTAGCAAAAGTGCTTTCCAAAGGAAATCCAGACGCTTATGAGCTAAATATATCATGTCCTCATGGGGGTCGTTATGGAGCTATTATTGGTCAAGATCCAGATATGGTTAAGGAGATTACTCAGAAAGTCAAAAAAGCTGTTTCAAAACCAGTTTTGGTTAAAATTTCTCCTAATTTAACTGATCTTACAATACCAGCTCAAGCAGCAATTGATGGTGGTGCAGATGCATTGGTTGTTATCAACACTGTACGAGCGATGGCTATTGATATTAAATATCGAAAACCAATTCTTGCTAATAAATTTGGAGGATTGTCTGGACCCGCAGTGAAACCTATTGCTGTAAAATGTGTCT
>DAOUWQ010000315.1 GCA_030667035.1 Candidatus Heimdallarchaeota archaeon
ACTTAGATTAGGAGTAAAAGATCTTACAATTATTGAGGCACTTGCAAGAAAATTCGGCGATGGAAAAGAAGCACGAGTTAAGATTGAGCGTGCATATAATGTTACTAGTGATATTGGCGAAGTAGGAGAAATACTTGCAAAGCATGGGATGAAAGGTATTGAAAGTGTTACCATTCAAGTTGGTCGTCCAATAAGAATGATGGCTGCTCAAAGAATGGCTTCCATTGAAGAAATATTGGAAAAACTAGGAGGAGACTGTGCTCTTGAATTTAAATATGATGGAGAAAGAGTGCAAGGACACATTCTTAATGAGGAGGTTTCGCTTTATTCCAGAAATTTGAATGAAATTTCCAATATGTATCCTGATGTAAAAGAGGCATTAAAAACCAGTCTCAAATCTAAAGACATCATTGTTGAAGGTGAAATTACAGCTTGGGATTCAGATGAAGAAAAACTAAAATCATTTCAAATTTTGATGTCTAGAAAACGAAAACATGGCATTGATGAAGCAGTTCAATCAATACCGGTTAAGGTTTTCCTTTTTGATATTCTCTATATAGATGGACAGAGTTTATTAGAAAAATCTTATCCTCAACGAAGAAAAATATTAGAATCGATAATCTTGGATAACGAAATTATTGTTCTATCTTCGAGAAAAATTGTTTCAACACCAGACTCATTCGAAGACTATTTCGAAAAAGCAATTGAGAATGGGTGTGAAGGAATTATGGCCAAGGATACTCGAGATGAAACTCAATATCATGCAGGGAATAGAGGATTCCTTTGGATAAAGCATAAATTCGACTATTCAGAATCTTTTGCTGATAGTTATGATTTTGTTGTAGTGGGAGGATTTTATGGAAAAGGAAGAAGGAAAGGTACTTTAGGAACTATACTAATGGCTGCATTTAATCCCGAAGAAGGTCGATATGAAACTGTTTGTAAATTAGGGTCAGGTTTCTCAGATGAAGATTTAGCTAAAGTTACTGAAGAGCTAATGCAATTAAAGGTTGAACAGAAACCTAAGGATGTTATTTCGAAGATGGTACCAGATGTTTGGGTTCATCCAACAAAAGTTTACGAAATTCAAGGTGCAGATCTCTCTACAAGTCCTATACATACTTGTGCTTTAGATGAAATAAAGAAAGATACTGGTATTGCAATTAGATTTCCAAGATTTATTAGATTTAGGGATGATAAAAATCCCGAGCAAGCTACTACTTCTAGTGAGATAATTGCTGCATATAAAAATCAAAGAACTAAAAATTGATGAAAAGCACAAAGCGAAACTTTGAATAAAGAAGATTAAATATTACATATAGTCGATTCCGTTAATCTAATGGAGGTTAACCTATGTCCAATTTGGATAATGATGAACAAGCTGAAGAAACCTTAACATTTGAGAATTTGCAAACGAAAATTGAAATCGGTGGTAAAGAGTTACAAACCGAAGAAATTACGCCTAAAAAAGCTCTTAAACATATTCGCACTATAATTGATGAGTATGAGGATTATATTACTGTACCCAATAGAAGACAGTCTGACGCCATTTTTAGAACCTACATAACCAAGCAAATAACTACAACAAATGATAAGATGAAAAAAATTCATTCACTTTTAATCGAGAAACAACAAATGTCTTCTTGGGCGAAAGCTGAACATTTGATCGATGAATTTGCAACATTTGGAAAAGAAGTTGAGAAAGGAGATTATGGCTTTACGACATTCTTCGATAACCCTAAATTACTTGAAATGGATATTTCTCAATTGTATTTGATTGATTTTGAAATGATTGAAACGCTTAAAATTATGCGACAACGCACATCAGCTTTTATGAAAGTAATAAATATGGATTATTTTGAAGATATTGACCTATGGATGGATACTTTAGATCGTCTTATGGGTAGGGCAGAGAAATTATTTGATGATAGAGCAAAGCTAGTAGGGTCATACGAAAGGATTTCCTACTAATCATTCTTATTTTTTATTTCTGCCAATAGTTTATCTCGAATTGCTTCTTTTGTTATACTGTTTACTTGTACAACTTTGTTCCTTGAAGTATGTCCAGCAGTAATCTGAAAATTAGCTAGTGAAATATCAAAAAAATTCGAGAGAAATTTTAGTAATTCTTTATTTGCTTTACCTTTGTCCGGGGGGGCAAGAAGATGAACAAACAAGAAATTTTCTTTAGGTTCAATGACTATTGCTTGCTTTCTACTATTTGGTTTTACAGCTATTTTCAATAATACATTTTCATTTGTTTCTTGGATGAATTTCCACTCATTCATTAAGCAAAGTCCCTCATCATTTTCTCCGCTCTGCGCAACATTTTAGCCGCATCTCTTGGTGAAGTATGTTTTGGACTTTCCACTTTAGAAGATTTTGATAAAACAAAAAGGTGTAAATCATCTTCTTCAAGCATATGTTTAATTTTTATTATTTGATCAACTGTAGCTTCATCCTTTTTCAAAGGCATCCAATCATTTGGTTTTTTCATACGGAGGAAACAAACAAAGAATGGAAACTTAGTCCCCATGGATTCATTTATTGTAATTTGAATAGCTAAAGAATCAAATGACGGAGGAGCATCATCGAATTCAATCATAAATCGAACATTGACAGGGAGCATCAGTTCTTCATTTAATGCCTGATCTTTTATTGGTTTTAACTGCAACGCTACTTCTGTAACAAACTCAATTTCATCTAAAAGATCTACTTTAGAAAACTGATAATAAAAGAGAATTTTTCTAAGAATATCTGGGTTCCAGCTTTCAATGCGTATAATGAACCATATTGGAATCAATAGAAGATAAATATCAAGTAAAAATATTACTGTTGAAAAATAAAAGCGATTACTTAATGCTAGAACTAATAGATAAACGACTGTTGTTCCTACAATTGCCCCGAAAAAGGACCACTTTCCTTTTGGTTTTGTTAGGTCAAAAATTGCTGCGATTGATTTTTCCTTTTGTTTTCGTTTATTGATTACATTAAACACAGCTGATAATTGTTTCATAGTTGTTTCTTCCCATATAGGTGCGGAATCTTCTAATTTTGGTTCTTCAGAAATATTCATTCGTTCTGGGAAGATGAAAAGGAGTGCAATGATGATTAGGAATAGTCCTACAAAAAATGAAATGTAAGAGATTTCTTTTAGTTCGTATGGAAAAATTCCATTTATTGGCATAAAAATTTGTAAAATAATCCCTACAATAACAAAAATAAATGCACTAGTTATTCTAACAATTGGCGGAATAGTCTTGAATAGTTTAAAATCGGTTTTTGCAATATTTAATTCTACCATCACTCGCACCTGCTGTCATTTGCTAATATATGAGTTGGTTGTTTCAGTTAAAATTTATTGGGTTAGTTTTATTTTTCTTTTTAAAAGCATTATTTAGTTTCTTCTTCCTTTTTCTGCAGATATTTTGGTGGAAAAATGAATATTTTTGTTATAAAGCTTATTATCCAAAATAACATTGACATTCCAATTATTAAAGAGATGATCCACCAGTGTACATTTGCAAAGTAATAGATAATTAATGAAATAACGCTTCCAGAAATAATCGTTACTAAAATTTCAAG
>DAOUWQ010000147.1 GCA_030667035.1 Candidatus Heimdallarchaeota archaeon
AACAATAAATTGCACTTTTGAATCTGTTTTCTCAGGGAGAGCAAGTTTCGGATAATTGTAATCTACTGCACGTAAATCTACGATTGGTAAGTGTGAATATCTCTTGAGATGGTCCACTTGTTTTCGTTTAATAAAATGATAGAGAATCCAACTTGAAGTTGCGGAGCATATTACCTCTTCATTTTTATCTAGAATTTGAAATTCTCGAAGAGTAAATCTATCATTGTCACTTGGGGCAACCCAAGATCGAACAACTAATTCTTCCTCTAATAACGGATATCTTTTCATTTCTATGTAATACCTAAGTAGAAACCAAGTCAGATGTTCTTTGTATGTTTGATGAAAACTTATCCCCAAGTTTGATGCATGTTCATAGGCTACAAGTTGTAAATAATCAATAATAGGTGAGAATTGAATTTCCCCTAATTCATCTATTTCCAAAATATTTGGTTTCACTTCAATTTCAAAAATATCCTTCATAAAAGAAGAATATTATTTGGAATTAATAAAGATAATTGCCATATACAGTATAAGGGAAAATTAATTTGGATTTCCACGAGTTAATAGATTAACCACTTTTTTTAAAAGTGTAAAATGAAATAGTAACTTATGACAGAACTAGATATACGATTAGCAAACGAAAATGATAGCAAAGATTTAGCTTTAGTATTCATCGATTCTTTTGGAATTTCTGCCGAGAATAACGAAAAATTGATTGAAAATACTGCAAATTCTTTGAAGCATCGTATAAACAAGAAAGTATCTGATTTTTATTTAGCCTTTCAAGATGAAAAAGCAGTAGGGTTAGGTGCAGAAACAAGATTTCTTGGTTCATCATACATAGGTTTTGTTGGTGTATTGCGTAGTGTTTGGAAACAAGGAATAGGAACAAAATTGTTTCAATTCATATTAAATGAGGCAGAAAAACACAGTTCAACAGTAGAATTATTTGCCAATCCCGGAGCAGACAGAGTTTATAGAAAATTGGATTTCAAAGATCAATTTCTTACATATAAGGTTGAATTAACAAGCTCGAAAGAAATTATTATTGAAAAAGTACAAGAAGAAGAGAAAATTCCACAATGGATATTTGATTTAGATAAATCAGCAATGGGGTGTGACAGAAGCCATCTACTCCAATTTTTGGTTTCAGAACCAAAAACATCACTTCTGAGTTACGAGGATAAGGGATATTTGATTACTACAGATAAGAAAATTGGACCGGTAATAGCGAAAGATACAGAAGCAGCGTACAATCTCTTAAATTATTCACTTGCTACTGGAAAGAAAACAATGCTTGTGCCAGACCAACAGGCACCATTTCTAAAACCATTTTCACCTGTTGAAAAACAAAGATGTGTAAAAATGATAAAAGGGGCAGCGTTACAAAATAATCCAAAACAAATTTTGGGTTACAATTCCTTTGCATATAGCTAAAAAAGCAAGCATTTTTTTTTAAAAAAAAAGAGAGGAAAAAAAAGCTGATTATTAACCAGCTTTTTTAATTTTTATTAATCGAACCAGGAAGAAAATACCAAAACCTAAAGCTACTATTCCAGCTCCAATCAAAGTTCCCCAATTGAAAAAGTTGCCAAGAGCAACCAAAATTGGTGCAGGATTATCTATTGTGAATACTTGTACTACTTGATATGAATTTGTAGCATTATCCTCTATTACGAAGGTAAGTGTGTATTCTCCATCCTCATATAATGTAGTATCTAAAATATACGATTCTAACATAGTACCGTTATATAGTTCAGTAGTTCCAATGCTTATCGATAATTTGCTGATGCCACTTCCAGGATCTAAACCATCAAGATAAAATAGCACCTGCTCTGTCAGAGTAGCATTTTCAGCAGGACCAAAAACGCTCAACGTTGGATCGATGTCATCAAGTATTGTATAAGTATAATACGATCCAGAATTATCATCGACTATATTGTTTCCAACTGCATCGAAAACTTCTATGTAGTAATTGTATTGTGTTCCATATTCTGAATAGGGTATTAGTCCACTGTAAATATTTTCTTCAATTGGTGTGGCAAGAACTGGATACCAGGTAGTGTCATTTTGATAATAAATAACTACTTCACCAATTTCATTTAGTAAATCTGTTGTAGTGACTTCTATAATGGCATCATCGTAGTATGTCGGACTATTTTGTAATAACACAGAAGCAATCTCAGGAGGTGTAGAATCACGGACAAAGTAGATGTCATCAAATAAAGTTATTACTTTGGCTCCTCCGATATTGGAATAGGATCGAAGTGCAATATCTGTTATAATCAAATTCTCTTTTCCAAAAGCAGCAAACGAATCACTTGCCATATTTCTTATGAGATTATACCAAGTACCAGTAGAATTGAAATTGTCTACTTTGAAGTAAGCATTGATCGTATTATTAGTTAAAATTGTAGTAGTACTTGCACCCAGAAGGTAATAGAGATGATAAGTATCATTTAGCTGTAAGTCAACTGTGGTATAACTATTTGTGTGAGAAGTTATTTCATCCAGTTTCCACCAGAAATCAGTGTAGAGATTATTTTCAATAGGCAAGTACATTGATCTATAGACTTGTGAGGTTCCAAAACTATTATACGATGAAACATTTGCAGCATAATTTCCACTATGGGCATCTGAAGTTATATTTGTGTACAGTTGATTACCAACGTTATTCCAACCAATAACTGGATCATTAGGATGCCAATCATAGTCTAGTTCAAATGAAGGATCACCAGTAGGATATGTTGTTAAATCAAAATCATCTATTAGAAGTTGAGTTGTAGAATTTTCTTCATATCCTGCATTAACACGGAATCCTATAGTAGTTATCGGCATTTCCAATGAATTCATGAGAACAGATAATTCATATAAATCTAGAGAGAATCTTTGCCAAGTATCTCTCGTCCCAAAACCATCTGCAGCAAAATAGACATATTCATATGTAGAACCAGTATAATTAGATGTAGTTACTGTGTCTGTTTCTTGACCGAGGTAATAATAATGGTAATAGCTAAAGGTGTCATTAGATGTCATAATGTAAAATTGGGCATATTGACTTGATCCACCATTAAACGTATCTGAGTATTTCCAGTCAAAATTAAGCATAACATCTCCTGGTTGAACTGTTTGATAGCTTTTTGGAAAATAATTCCAGCCCGAATATATTGATCTTTCACAATAAAGATTACTATAACCATTATCAAAATAGGCTTCTGCTTGGAGATCAAGAGCACTTGTCCCCTCAGTATAATCGCTCCGATTTATTGTTACAGAAGTTGGACCTTCTTTATTATTCGACCAATTACTACCATCACCAGATTCAAAGTCACCATTTTGAATAAATTCGTATGCAGTATCATTAGTAACTGATACATCATCGACAATAAATTCAGTATATCCTGTTGCTTCTACAGGAGACAATGATCTAAAATAAATTGTCCTTATTTCGATATTTGGATTAATAGGACCAATAGCTTCCTCGTAATCTTCTGTTACATTTCTACTAAAATGAAACCACGATGAAAGACTACCTCGCATATCATAAAATCCATTAGTAGTTGAATTGATATTCGAAAAATCTGATTGTGAAAAATAATAGTAGAGATATACCCAATTTGTGCCTGTGTAGAATTGAATGCGAGAATAAATTTCACCACCTGTATTCAAGTCAGGATTTGCAAATGGATTGTACCAAAAATCGAGAGAGATTAATTCATTTAATTTAGTCTCTGTTGGTATGCTTTGAGTGTTAGAAGCTAATTCATTAAATTGTGAGGTGCCTTTTGCACCTGTATAAGCAGAGTACGTTCCTGCATGAACTTCATCTTGATATGAGGAATTTATATTTGTATAGGCACTTCCACCATAGTAGAATTCAGTAGGACCACCATTCAATTCTTCTTCAAAGAAACCACTATCGGGTATAATATTAGATTTGAGATATTCCTCTCCTCCAACAGCATTGGTTTCCCAAATATCGTCCATTTCTGGATTATTTTGGTTGCTATCAATTTGATAGTTTAAGTTAGTTTGACTGCTATCAATAGCTCTAATTGAGATAGGTTGAGCTATCATAACAAATAATAGAAAAACAGTTAGTATTTTTTTAAATTGCATTTATTCACCCTCTAATATTTACGCAAATATTAATACTAATTTTGTATCTCAGTTAGACTCTAAAAATATTTTCAATGAAAAAAAAGGAGAAAAAAATAGAATTAGGAGATTTCTCTCCACAATTATTTCAGGTATTTTCGACGTTTTTCGACTGTTACAAGGATGAACAATGCTGTTGAACATACAGCAGCCAAGCCTATCATACTACCAATTAAGGATCCGGATTGTGTTGATGAAATAGGTAAGGGGTAATCATCTGGATCTGTTGGGTCTGTTCCCTCAGTAATTTCATCTGCATCATCAAATCCATCTCCGTCGGTATCAGCTAAGTTAGGATTAGTGATAAAACCATCTTCACCAAGAAGAACTTCTTCTCCATCTAAGATTGTATCATCATCGGAATCGGAATCATTGGGATCAGTAACAGCTTCATATTCCCCTAGATTTGTCAAACCATCTAAATCAACATCAATATAGGAATCATTTACTAATGAATTTAGACCATTGTTTATTTCCCAACCATCAGGCATTAAATCATTATCTGTATCCGAATCAAGAGGATCGGTAAAATAGGTATTGATCTCTTCATAATTGGTCAAACCATCTCCATCGGTATCATAACCTGCTTTCACAATTTCAAGACCATCTAAAGCATCAGCAACAAAAGCCAAGTCACCAGACACAAACACACCATTTGCCCAATCTCCATCATTGAACTGCCCAACTTCCACAGGCGCTGTGGGATTACTTATATCGATTATTTCAAGACCATCTGAAGCATCAGCAATAAAAGCTAAACCACCTGAAACAAAAATACCGTGAGCAAAACCTCCATCAGATAGCTGCCCAACTTCAATGGGTGTCGTAGGATCGCTAATATTTAGAATTTCAAGACCATCATCATGATCAGCAACGAAGGCAAAATCTTCTGAAACAAAAACACAATGAGTAATACCACCATCAAAGAACTGACCAACCTCAACAGGATTGCTAGGAACACTGATATTTATGACCTTTAGTCCATGAGTAGCATTAGCAACAAAGGCAAAGTCTCCAGAAACATGAACACTAATAGCAAATTCACCACCATTAAATTGGCCCACTTCCACGGGTGCTGCAGGATTACTTATATCTATTATTTCAAGACCATTATCACAATCTGCAACAAAGGCATAGTT
>DAOUWQ010000231.1 GCA_030667035.1 Candidatus Heimdallarchaeota archaeon
AAAACCTCAGTAATTAATTATTTAATGCACGGCGATTCAAAATCAACCATACCAACAATGGGTGTTAATATTAACAATATTGAGTTTCCTAATTTACAATTAAATATCTTTGATCTTGGTGGGCAAACGGGTTTTCGTAATTTTTGGGCACAAATAAATGAAAAATCGGATGCAGTAGTATATATCGTCGATGGCAGTGATGAGAGTAATTTTGATGAATCTCGTGAAGTCTTCCACAAAGTAGTTGAGACACAAATTAACGAGGGAATACCAGTTTTAGTTCTACTAAATAAAGCCGATTTATCTGAGTGTATACCTCGAGCGGAATTTATTCAACGATTTGGTCTAATTGATCTCAGTTCAAATGTTAGCTGGACTGTTTACAAAACATCAGCAATGTCCGGTAAAGGATTGGTGGAGGCATTCACCTATCTCATTCATCTTTTAGAGAAAGAAGTATAATTTCATTGGTTCCTTTTTCTTCAAGTTAATAACTGAATAATTAACGAAGAAAAATTCTCACACATTTCTGGAGTGACATCTTTTATTATCTTGAGAATTCGAGTATCTGTAAGAGAATAAAAACGCTTATTTCCTTCTTTTCGATCAAAGATGAGACCACTTTTCTTAAGGATTCCGAGATGGCGAGATACTAATGGTTGTACTACATCTAATTCGGGAATTATTTCACAAACGCATTTTTCTTCAGTGCCTATGAATTGCAATATATGTAGTCTTAGTGGGTCCGCTAACGCTTTGAATATTTTCGCTCTAAATTGAAGTAGGTCATCTTTTTCATTCATAAAACGAAATAAGTATATAACAATATTTAAATATTGTTATGAACTCTCGTGTTTTAATTAAATAGAACCAAGTGATATGCATGGCAGATAAAAAAGAAATTGGGTTCATAATGTGTGTTTGTACAGGCAAATGCCCTGGATTTGAAAAAATGGATATGTGGGACTTTGTCAACAGAGTACGTATTGAGCTTCCAGTTGAATATGGATTTATTCATCCGCAGCTTTGTGAAGAAGATGGCGATAGATTTTTTGATGATTTCTTACAGGAAGGGCGAAAATACATGGTAGCAGGTTGTGCACCAACAATGCAATACAAGCTCTTTCGAGATGCATTTCAAAAGGTAGGATTAGATGTAAAGAAAGATCTTATTCCACTAGATATTAGAGATTTGTCTACAGAACAAGCATTTGATCTAGTTGAGCAAACCTTAGAAAATCGTGAGAAGGTTGAATAAAATGGCTGAAAAATATGATGCAACTACCGCTACTTTTATGGGAGTACCAAGAAAAGAGATTCCTTGGTGGCCAACAATAGATTATGAAAAATGTAACTATTGTATGGATTGCGATAAATTCTGTCCCCACAAAGTCTTCGAAAGAAGGGACGAAGAAGAGAAGAAACTCATTGTAAAGAATCTATATAACTGCGTTGTTTTTTGTAGAGCTTGTGCAAAAATGTGTGAACCAGATGCTTTGATCTTCCCTAACAAAAAGGAAATTATCAAACTGATTAAAGAAATTAGAAAAAGAGATGAGGTGTAGAAAATTGTCCAAAAAAATCTGTTTACTTCCTTGTAATGGATTGGATAAAGCTCTAGGAGTTATTACCAGAGAAGTTTCACTCAAAGTAATTGAGAAGGATTCGTCGATTGATTTAATCTGTCCAGTTCTATATAATACAAATGAAAAAAAATATGACGAGATTTTGAAGGATGCTCAAATCATTGTGATAGATGGGTGCTCAACACGTTGTGCGGCAAAATTAGCTGATATGAAAGGACAGAAAATCAGCAAACGAATTTTTATCCCAGATATGACCAAGAAATTTCAACTACGTCCTGGGAAGAAACTAGTACTCGATATCGATGGAGAGAAGCTTGTAGAGAAAATTGCTGAGGAAATTTTTACTGAATTCATTACTGAATTAACTACAGTTACTGAGAAAAAAGAAGAGAGAAAATTCGTAGGTGTAGAATATTTCGAAATTACCGTAGATAAATATCATTTCCGCGTGCCAAAAGAAGGATACTATTTTAACGAGAATGACTGTTGGGCAAAAATAGAAGGAAAAACAGCATTAGTTGGTATTACAGACTATTTTCAAAACAAAGCGGGAGATGTTATTTTTGTTGATTTGCCAACGATTGAAACAAAAATCGAGCAATTTGATGAAGTTGCAGATTTTGAATCAGTTAAGGCATTACTCCAATTAATATCACCAGTTAGCGGTAATATTATCGATGTTAATAATGAACTAGAAAACAGTCCGGAATTTTTGAATTGTGATGCTTACGAGCAAGGATGGGTTGCAGAAATTGAGTTAGCAGATCTTGAAGAAGATAAGGAACTCCTAATGGATGGCCCAACATACTTCGAATATATGAAACGTAAAATTGTTGAAGAAAATTAAGGTAGGTAGTAAAATGTCAGAAGAAAAAGTATACATCATCCCTTGTAGTGGAATAGGTAAAGCATTTGGTGGTATGTGTAGAGAAGCAGCCTATATTGTTGTTAATGAGTTAGCTCCAGAAAAAGCTGCTATAGAATGTCTACCACTTATTGTTAAAGGAAAGAAGGAAGTCATTGATGCTCTGAAAGCAAATAAGATTATCACCATCGATGGTTGTACTGCAAAATGCGCATATACCGATGTTCGAGTAGCAGTTAGAGAACCTGATGCGGTTTTTATGTCTACAGACATAGTCAAAAAACATCGAGACTTGAAACCTGAAAAAGATATTTTGATTTTAGGTGAAAATGCAAAAGTACTCTCAAGAAAACTAGCAGAGAATATTGCAGAAAAAGTTGAGGATTTATATATAGAATAGAAGGTGAAAAGATGATTTCAGTTAAACCAAAAATAGGTATAATCGCTTGTAGTGGTGAAAAATTAGTAGAGGGAACATTAACTCGAGTAGCAACAAGAATTGTAGTAGAAAAATTGCGACCATTCACTACCACAATTATTTGTCAACCATTATTTATGGCGGGTGATATTAATCATAAGGGTGGTGGATCCGAGAGAGAATTTGCTAAGAAACACAAAACCATCACAATAGAAGGATGTGATGAAGAATGTGGAAAAGTAGCTGTTGAACGATATAGCGCTCCTGCAACAGCAACAATCTACGTTAAGGAAATTATGAAACAACATCCAGAATTTATTCCTAACTCTCCCCAGGATATTGGAGATGATGGTATGAAATTGGCTGAAATAATTGCTCAAGAAGTAGCAAAAAAAGTGGATGAGCTTTATAAAAGTCAATAAAATAGGTTTATTTTAATTTTTCTTTTTTTTATTGAAGCTAGTTCTGCCAGTGGTTTTTGTCAGCGGCAAATAATTTGGTAATATGTCTATTGTAGCAATATCACCAAATTGGATATATTTATATACTACCGTGTCTATAAGGAACATGGTGAAAAATGTTGAGAAGACATAAAGAAAGAAACACAGAAAAAAACGGTCAAGATTGCGCAGAAGATATGCCAAGGCACGTAATGCATCACATGATGAGAAAAACGCCAAGAATGAGAACGCACCCAATAATGGGAAGACACCCAATGGCTGGACACAGAAGGTTCCAAGGTAGGAGAATGGACCTACTAGAAGAACTTGAAAGCAAAGATGAAGCCATAGAGCACTTGGAATATCGGAAGAAAATGTTGGTCAAACAAAAAAGACGATTGAACACAAGAATGGAACATTTAGGAATTCTAAATGAACTTTTTGATCAAAGTATAAGGGACGTTGCTAAACTAGAAGAATACTCTCCTGAAGAAATGAGGAAAATCCTCAGAAAAACTCATCGAGAATATGATATGAAAAGAATCGATTTGAACGATTAGTAACGCTTCAATAGTTAAGTAACTCCGAAAGAACATCACGCCAAATTCAAAGAACTCGTGTAAGCCCAAGCATGAGTTCTTTGCCTTTTATTTTTAAAAAGGGCAATATAACCAATTTGAAGATATTTATTAAAGCATAACTGCGAAAGTATATGTGAAGTAAAATGAATATGCAAAGACGCAGCCCTTACGAACATCATCAATTTCGACCAGCTATGCCCTTTGGTCCGGGTATGGTAAAAGAAATGAGTCAACTAGTGTTCTTATGGACCATATCGGAAGAAACTGAAGGGATTACAGGATATGATCTTCAGAAGAATTACAAAGTAAAACAAACGAATGTCTATAGAACGCTAAAGGGTATGGAAGAAAAAGGACTCATTACCTCAGAAGAAGCGATTGTCAAGGGTCGTGCGCAAAAGCTTTACAAAATAACGGAGCAAGGGAAGGAAAAATTACGAGAATTGAGAGACAACTGGACCAA
>DAOUWQ010000283.1 GCA_030667035.1 Candidatus Heimdallarchaeota archaeon
AAAATTTCAAAATTATTAGGATAACTTTTATTCATTTGATCAAGGCTTTTTATTGCTTCAGGGTATTTTCCGGTCAAAATATCAATTTTTGCAAGCATAAATAACGAATTATGAAAATTGGGATTTATTTTTAGTGCTTTTTCTAATTTCTCTCGACCAAGATCGTATTTCTTTTTATCAGCCAATAAACAACCCAATTTAAATAATGAATAAGTATCTTCGGGATTTATTACTAATGCCCCTTCAAAATACTTCATTGCTTTATCATATTGATTTGTCCTAAGATAAGCTTCAGCGATACCTTTTATAGCATCAATATTTAGTTCATCGGTTTCTAAAACTTTAAGGAAATTATCTATTGCTTTTTGATGCTTTCCTTCGTGCCAGTATAATTTGGCCAAATCAAGTCTACATGAAATTAGCTCAGGTTCTTTCTTTAACACAGATTCTAAAGCTGTTATTGCTTCTGATTTCTTATCAAGAGCAATTAATGAAGTAGCCCAATTTAATCCTGATGCAACTAAAGATGAATCCTTTTCAAATGCTTTTTTGAAACTCTCAGCAGCCTTTTCATGATTTTTCGATTCATAATAAGCCGTACCAATATTTTGCCAAGTAATTGCATGATCAGGCATTTCATCAAGTACTTTTAGAAAAGTAGCAATCGCTTTCTCAAATTCTTTTTTTTCTGCAAATTTAATTGCTTTTTTATTTAGTATGTTTATTTTAGCACTCTTGAATGACCAAACAATTAAACCTAAAGCCAATTTTAATTTCTCCTCTAATTTTATCAATCTAATAGTTAGTTATGGTTATTCTAACTACTGAATAAAGGTTACTCTTGTTATTTCTAACTGGAAATTTTTTCTTTTTGAATCTTACAACTGTTTGAAACTTATTCTAATATATTCTTCCAATGACATTGATTCATATTCAAAATTACTCTTTAGAATTTTGTAATCCACTACAGCTTGTTTAGCTATATCGGTTGGGAAATTATTCAGTAATTGAACATATTTTACTAAATGTCTTAGATAGGGATTAAATGGATAAGTTACAATAGAAGCAATTTTCAGACCAAATAATGGTAATTTACGATATTTTATCTTTCTTCCAAGAACAGATGAGATTCTTTCTGCTACATCGGGAAATGAAAATGGTTCAGCAGAAGTCATACGAAATCGTTTTTCATTTAGATCATCTCTTATTGCTGCTTGAGCAGCAATCTCACCAACATCTTGTGGAGCAACTGAAGGCATTAATGGTGACCCTCCTCCAGGAACGATCATCATTCTTTTTCGAGTGAAACTTTTGAAGATCATAAATGAGGGGGGGCAACCTAAAACAGTCCAGTTAAAATTGGAATTAGCTAATCGATCTTCTATCGTCATTTTATAATAGCCTATTTCTAACTTTAATTTGTCGATTAATTCCTTTCGCATATCATAAATTGAAATGAAAACAATTCGTTCTATTTGTGCTTTTTCTGCTTCATCCAAGATAGTCATTACTGCATCGTATTCTATTTCCTTTTGTTTTCGAATAAGTTTAGGATGCATTGCAGATAAACTAATGATTATCGCTTTAACATCTACAAGTGATCCAATAATTGAATCTCTATTAAGAACATCCCCCTCAAAATAGTCTGGTTTTTCCCCAAGTTTCTTTTTAGCCCTCTTAGCGTCTCGAGTGAAAACCTTTACTGGTATTTTCTTTTGAACCAAACTTCTTACGATAAATTGTCCATAATTACCTGTTCCTCCGAAAATTAACACTGAATCTCGCATCCTTCGCTCAACACCAATTACCAATTATCACCTCCAAGAATATAAACAATATTTCAAAATTGATTTCTTATTCGGGTTAACAAATAAAAATCAGAATCGCTTTAGTAATTGTTAATTCTCATTCTTTTCACTATCATCTTTATAATCCAGTGAGAAGGATTCATCAATCCAATCTTTTACAAATTCATCACTTTGATCAAGGGGGTGCCTAAGTGTATCTGAGGAGGATTCTTGTCGAAGTTTTTCCATTGCTTCTGACTTATCTGTCTCAGAAACCATTTTCCCGTTTTCAAATTTCAATTGAATGTTTTTTTCATAGGATTCCGGACTTTGAAAACCCATATGTACATATCTTGAATCGATGAATTCACTCGATAACAGAATAAATCCAGTAAAATCTAATTTCAACTTTAATTCTGGATAATGAAGTTTAAACCTATTCCAATTGTACACTTGAGATCTTGGATCATTAGGATCATCTTTTCCTAATTTCTTCGGATGTACACCATTTATCTCCTTTTCCTCTTTCAAATTGATGTACAGAGTTTGAATCACTAGATAATCATCTTCTATACCATAAAATACTTGAAAACCACGCTAGCAGGTTGAAAAATTGAAAAATGGTTGTAAGTCGTATTTTTGCACATCAAATAATTTTTTCTGCCCGCCACTTATCCCTGATACGACATATTCTTTTCCTTTGTATAAGAACTTGTCATTTATTTGTCTAGTCATTTTTCTTCACTTCTAGAATTTTATATAATCAAATATGCTTTCATTTATTTTTCTTATCTGTTTGCCTTTTGCAATAATTAACGACTATTCGATTGAAGATCTCAGGTTGTGTGAAGTATACATCATGATTGCTGTTTGGTATAATAGCTAACTCTGCATTAGGAATCAATTTGAACATTTTAGTTGCTTCAGATATTGGAATGTAAACATCACGATCACCTAGTAAAATAAGTGAAGGTGTTTGTATCTGTTTAACTTGATCAAGTGGAAATTCTGCAGGATCATACCACATCTTAGAAATTTTTTTGAGAAGGGTTTTCCAATAATCTTTGCCTTGAGAAGCAGTTTGTTCTTTAAGTAACTTTACCAACCAACCAAGTGATTTATCTAACTTTTCGAAATCAACTGTCCCGGGTCCTTCAATACCAATTTCTTTGAAACCGTCTAACATTTCTTTAGTGGCATGTATCATTGTACCACCAAGCACCATTGCTTTAACTAATTCGGGATAATGTAAGCCCATCTCTAATCCTATTTGACCTCCATCACTCCAACCACAAAGGAGAACTTTATCAAGATTCAATTCTTGAATAAATGCTGCAAAATCATCAGCCATCAATTTGTAATGAAATACTCCTTCAGGATTGTTTGTTTTCCCTTGCCCTCGGCAATCAACTGCGATTACTCTGAAATGCTTTGAGAAATCTGACAATTGTTTTTCCCACATTTGAATAGAACTAATTCCACCATGGATTAGTATTAATGGAAAACCTGTACCATACTCTTCATAATACATCTTCAAACCATTTACATTGATAAAGCTGCCATCTATTCGTTGAAATTCTTCATCACTCATACACGCATCAACCTGTATTACTATGTAGTTATTTACAATTATTATTTGAAAAAGCTTATGGGAATAGGATACTTTTGAAAATTTTTCGGCAAAATAACTGTTAACCCTCATATTCTATTTTTTGGTCTAGCAGACCAGTTAGAGAAGGAAACACAACAAAGAAATTGTCTATTTTTAGCAATTCAATAGAGGTAGTATAAATCCTCATTTCTTTTGTATCATAACTAACCTTCTATCTACTCATTTTGTATCTGTTTACAGTATATATATATGAAATGGAAATTAAGCAGCAAATATGCCAAAAGAAAGGAAATACCATACCAAAAGATTCTCACCTACTCGAATGATTCTAGCAGATTATAATGACGTTGCAGCATCTTTGAATAGGGTTTGTGGGTTAATTGAAATCGATATTACTGAAGCATTAGCAATGATCAAGCAAATCGAGAAATTAG
>DAOUWQ010000275.1 GCA_030667035.1 Candidatus Heimdallarchaeota archaeon
TCAAATAAAATCTTTAGTAGGTATCCAGGTAACAAACTTGCTGTTTCTACTTTCTTAACGATTTCAAAGTGGTTCTGAATGGTAAGATACGCTTTAGTATTTGATTTCTTATATTGATTAAGTTCCTTCGTGATCATCTCTTCTGTTCCCAAATTTTTCATCAATTCTTTGTAACCTATTTTTCTAATTAATACAAATTCAAAAACCGCTATGACAATTAATACAACTATTAATGGTAAAATCAAAATTGGTATTATTGTATCATTTTGGAAAATTCCTACCTGGTTCTGAACGATGATCAATACAGAAATAACTACTACAAGAATTGCAGAAACTGCTAATGATATTCTATTGAATAGCTTCCTTGTTTCTTTAATTTCTGCACGGTAAATCTTTTCTTGGAATCTCCAAGAAAATTCTTGTTGGATAATAGCTTCATTGAGAAATGCTCTCGCTACTACGGCATTCTCTTTTAAAATTTCTTGATCGTTCATTTTTATTCTTCCAATAATGACTTACTGATTTGTTTCTCTGCTTATTAAATTACTTTACTTTTTTGATTTTTACTATTTTTTCCACAATATCTGGTTCTAATTTTTTACTTATTTTCTCTTTAAAATAGGGACAAATATCAGTCTATTCAAACCATTGTGAGAAATGTTCAGCATGAGCAAAACTTTGGCAATGAGGACAAATAATCACTTCAGTTCCCACACCGATACTACTCAAACAGACAATACAATATGGCAATTGATTCTTACATTTCTTACAGTATTGCTTTATAGAAGAATTCTTTGTTCCACAAGTTGGACAAGTGATTCTTTTAAAGGAACCACTCCTTTTAGCTAAAACTTGCTCAGCACCCATGAGTTGCATTAAATAATCATTCTTGATGGATTCAAAATCTTTTTTCGATATTGATTTCTTCTCTTCTTCAAGCAACCTCAAAGTTGAGTTCAGAACTTCCATTTTTACTTCGATTTCTCTATCCGTTAGTAGTTTCACCTTTTTATCTTTTGCAGCAAGATTTCCTTGAACGAATTTAGTCGTGGTATAATACGTACCAGCTCTTGTTCGAATCTCTATCACGTCCCCATCAGAAGCTGAAATTGCTGAAAGTAGTTTATTCTTACCAATATTGAGTTTTTTATGTGAAATTTTAACACTAGATTTTGAAATTGGTTTAGTATCCAATTGCTTCTTCATTTTACTAGTTAATTCTTCAACGTTCATAGCCAATTCTTTATTTGAATTTATTTTCTGTAAAGTTTCAATTATATCATTCACATTTTTGATTGACTTTTGCATTTTTCTAAAATCAACCCCAAAAAACATATCAAATTTATTTTGGGAGACAATTGATAGGCTTGAATCTATATCTGTCAATACATTCAACAATTCGGTTAATGTTTTTTCATCTTTAATCAAAACATCCAGATTTAAAGATTCTAGAATAAATGCTCCAGCTAGTATCATCAATACTAATCTCTTCATTTGGTCTTTAGCAATGGGATCTTTATCCTGTAAGAGAATTTCAATGGCAATTTCATTTACCAATACTGCAGCAATTCTATCTCTATATTCATTTGAAATTGCAATTTCAATTGCATTTTCAATTAGTTGATCAGAAGCATTTCTTTCGTCTAACTCATTATCTATTTGTTTTCTAATCTCTGATGCTTCTATTTCAAGCTCTTTCTTCTTTTTTTTCAAAGCTCGTTTTGCTAAGAAATTAACATTGAAATCCGATAAAAGATAAACTACAACTCCAAGGGCAAGAAATACACAGGCTAAAACAACTATACTGATGGTATCATCACCCAGATGGCTTATTAATCCAGCAATTACAAAACTAGCCAAAATAACTGCCACAAATATAATTCCAGTAATTTTCCACATTTTCTCTGAAATTTTATTTCTCTGTTCTGCTAATACTGCACTTTCATACATAGATTCTTTGTTTTTTTTGAAGAGGGACATTTCAACTAGTGGTAAGGCTTTTTTTATATAATCTGAAATTATTTGCTGATTGTTTATGTTATTGTCTATTTCTGCTACTTCTGCACTCATTGGTTCTTCTCTCCTGAAATCAATTGAGATTCTAGAATATGCTCCTTACAATTTGGACAAGAACCAATAGCTTTTAGCCATTCTATAATATGACTTGCATGTGCATTGGTATCACATTTTGGACACTTAAGCACCTTATCACCGGCATAGATGTTTCTCTTACAAACACTACATAGTGGTATTTTTTTGTCACAACTAATACAACTTTTTTCATTTTCAACAAGTTGACTCTCGCAAAAATAACAAATCTTGATTTTGTCTTTTTTTCTATCTTCGATGATCTGATTGATAATAAACAATTCTTCATTTTTTTCTTGAATTATTCTAAAATAATCGGTGGATGAGATTCCTTTTGCTTTGTATTTTTTCTTTATCCCTTTTAATGTTTTAATGATGGTCTTTTTTCTTATGGTTAGTTCTTGTTCAGATAATTCTTCATACCAAACAAATGGCATTGTATCCTCTGATTTTAGAAGATTTGATGCTCTCTTGAAGTATTTATCAGGTATAAAATAAAATTCTCCTCTACCTGTTTTAATTGAATAAACAAGGTTATCTTCTTTCAAGTTTGTTAGAATCTTTCTTACTTGGCCGTATTTCAGGTTATATATATCACTAATAGCATGAGCAGATAAAGGCTCAGTAGTTATTCGGAGAATCTTAATTATCTGTGAAGTAAGAGATTGCGTATCTGTAGTATTTCCCATGAAGACCCACCAATACTATATCAATTTACTATTGAACATATAAAATGATTGATTCAATTTGATGTTCACAAGTAATAAATCGGACAGACAAGTAACCATTTAAAATGAAACAGCAAATAATAAAGTGCTATATTATTCAAATATTAGAATAGGTTGAAGATAAAATTGCCCAAAAAACAATCTAATGATATGCAAGAACCTTCTGATGAACCACAGAGGAGTAAGGTTCTGCTTTATATTTCGTTTGCTCTAACAGCTATCGGTGCTGCAATGGCTTTGGCTGTTACAATTTTAATTGTTATTCCTGATTTTATTGATATATCATGGAGCACTCTCTTTACAAATCCATTAACGTATATTCTTATAACCGGATTAATTCTGGTCACTGCAGGATTAATAATGCAAAGAGTAATTACTCCTCCTATGAAGGCTACTGAAACTGAAAAATTGAGAAGTCGATTGGAATAAATCACTTTTCCCCTTTTTTTCTTAGAAATGAAACTAATTATTTTACTAGATTGATATGATGCTTATCAATTAATTTTTTGAATTTAACATAATCGCGAATTTTAACTATTTTCAATTGAGATCCAAATTCTCTGATGTTTAGTTCTTCAAGTTTTTCCATTGCAGATATACGTAATTTCGAGTCAAATTTATCTTTAGAAAGATAGATATTGGCTTTATTAGATTTCAAATCAATTACAGTGATTATACCTTCATTTAGAATTGTATGAGGATCTGCAAATTCAATAAATCCTGCTTCTCCAAAACTAAAAGCTCGTAGACTAATTACTTTAACAGAAGCATTCAATTTATTTAATAAGACTAGAACCGAATCTTTTGATATATCAAGTTCCTTTGTCCAGTGCTCTTTTCTGTATTTAGAGATTAATTTTTCAACTGTTTTATGATTATTGAGAATAAATCTTTGCTGAGTATCTTTTAAAATGAGAAAAATCGAACAGGTGCGACCATATTCAGCAATTCTTGGATCTTTTGTATTAGATGCTTTTATTGAAAAAGAATAAATTAAATACCTCAGCTTTGGTTTTTCAAAGAGTGGGAGAGGACCAAATAATTCACCATACATATCATCTCCA
>DAOUWQ010000152.1 GCA_030667035.1 Candidatus Heimdallarchaeota archaeon
CAATAAAGAGATAGGTTTCATCCCCCACTTTGCGCTCTTGAACTTTTTCTTTGAAAACGGTTTGCAATGCAGTAGCTATTTTCTTTGGATCCTCAGTTTTATGCTGTTTGGTTTCAGCTGAAATTTTAAACATAGTAATTACCGTTGCAGTTTTTGTAATATTTCATAAAACTACTAATAAAACATTGGATGAAATCAGATATTTGCACTAAATTTTAATTGCTAAAATTAGAAATGTAGATTATAGGTGTAATAAGTTATGTCCACAAGGTGCTTCTTTGCAGTAGAGTTAGAAACAAAACCAATTATCGATAAAATAACTGCGTTCCAAGAAAGGATTGTAGAAACAGGTGGAAGAATAAAATTGGTTGCTCCTGAAAATCTCCATTTAACAATAAAATTTCTAGGGGATATTGATGAAAAAATTCTTCCAGAATTACAGAAAGAAGCAGAGACAACCTCACTAGAAAAATTTCAAATTGAATATAGGGGAGCAGGGTGTTTACCAAGCTTTCAAAGGATAAATTCAATTTATATTGATGTTGACAAAGGAAAGGAGAAATTAGTTGAATTAGCTCAAGTAGTTGAAGAGTTTTGCTCGAAATTCGATTTACGGAAAGAAACTCGGAAATACAAAACACATTTAACAATTGGTCGTATCAAATATCCCGGCGATAAACAACTACTAGTCGAGAGAATACAAGAACAACAAGAGGAGCTTTTCGGTGAAGTTGAAATTACAAGTTTCCAATTAAAGAAAAGCATTCTAACACCTAAGGGACCAATATATAGTGATTTATTTAGAATCAATTTAAAATAAAAACAACAACTGATTAACTGAGGATTACATATATGACTTCTGAAGACAAGATGGCTGAAATTCACTTACAAGTATTGGAACGAATACGACCTAAAGCTGCAGAGAAAACTCGTCTCGAGGGTGAATTTCAAAAAATAGAACAACAAATCAAAACGATCCTTAAACAGCATAAGATAGAAGCAGAAATTGAGCTCAGTGGTTCATTCTCTCGAGAGACCTGGCTTTCTGGAAACAGAGATTTGGATATTTTTGTTAAACTACCATACAAGAGTGAAGTAACACCTGCAAGCTTGATAAAAGTAATAGGAAACGGTATTGATTTACCGTGGCAGAGAAAACACGCACATCATCCATACTTGTTTACTGAAAAAGATGATTTTGAAATTGAAATTATACCTTGTTATCAGATTGAAAAAGGGATGAAATTAAGAAGTGCAGTAGACCGCTCACCTCTTCATCGAGCATTTATTATGCAAAATATGCGTATAGGTTCTAATGATGACGTTCGATTACTAAAGCAATTTATGAGAGGAATTGGCATCTATGGTGCTGAAGTAAAAGTACATGGGTTTTCAGGGTATCTGGTGGAGTTATTAACAATTCACTTTGGAGGGAAATTTGCTGAAGTATTAAGAAATGCAAAAACACTTCCAGGGAAAACAATCACTTTTGTACCAAATGTGAGCATTGACTCGAGTAAGTTTAGTGGAGAACCAATAATCGTTATTGATCCTACTGATGATACTAGAAATGTTGCATCTTCAGTGAAAATAGATGCACTAAATGAATTCATAGTTGCAGCAGAAAATTATCTAAGAGAACCAAAATTAAATTACTTCTTCCCCAAGAAAGTTGTTGTCGATGAATTACAATTGAAAGAAATGAAGGAAAGCCCAATAAAACTTTCTGTGATTATTCATAAGCGAAAAAAGAAAATCGTTGATGATGTTTTATGGGGACAAATCAGAAGGTTTGAGCGAAGTACAAAGACCTACTTAGACCATTGCGAGTTTGGACCGATAAAAATTAATTCATACATAGACAGAGGAGATATTATTACTGCTTTTGTAACCAAAGAAAATATCGCCCCGGAATTTCATTGGCGAATTGGTCCTCCAATAGATCACATTGCTCAGGTTAAATTCCTTGAGAAACATAAAAGTAATCCTCTAGTGGTATTTGGTCCTGATGTAGCAAATGGTCGATGGAGAGTTTTACTCAAGCAAAAGCAATTTACAATTGAGGAGATAATCAAAAAAGGCATTCAAGAAAATAGTATTGCAATACCATCTCATTTACAAGTGAATGAAAAAGACATTGATATACTATCAAAGGATGAAATTTTACTAAAATTTGCAAAGAACAAAACATTGCTTGCTTGTTTATACCAATTGCTAATAGGCAGACCAAGTTTTATGAGTGGATAAAATTAGTTAGCGTTTTCTTTTTCTTCGGCCTTTTGGTTGAAAAGCATATCTGATTCCACGCTTAACTTCTTGTACATGATATTCCCATGTCCGTCTATCTATCAATTGTTTGGCATTTTTGGCGATTTTTTTCCGAAGAGCTTTATCCTTTGATAAATGCAAAATCGCTTCTTTAATTTCCGTGATACTTCGTAAATTCATAACAAGAAAAGTGTTCTCTTTATGGACGATTTCTTGATCATGACGATCTCCAGAAATTATCGTTGGTAGTTCGCATGACATAGCCTCATAAACAGTGAAGCATGTAGACTCATTTATAGATGGGGAAGTAAAGAAGTCTGAAGCATTGTAATAACTTGGTAATTCTTCATCAGAAACAAAACCTGTGAAAATAATGCGATCAGCATTTTTACGGACTTTGTTCACAACTTCCATTTGTGTTTTTTTGCCAACAAAGAGTCCATACAAGTTTGGATCTTCATCCATAGCTGCATCCATTGCTTGTATTAGTCTTTCAATGTTTTTCTCAATAGATATTCGTCCAACAAAAAGAGATACTATAGCATCATCAGGAATATTGTGTTGTTTACGAATGTCAAATTTATTATTGTTGGGATTAAATTCCTTCTCGTCTATTGCAAAAGGAGTAAAGAATATCTTCCTTTCAGGAACTTTCAAATCGATGAGTTTCATTTTGAATCGTTCTGTTGCATGGAAGAAAACATCAATAAAACCAGGGTAGTAGAGTTCTGAAATAAGTGCAGCAGTTAAATTGACTGACCATTGAGGATTATTCAACATTTCACGTAAAACCAATCTTTCATCCTGGTGGACAAAAAGACCAGTCTTCTTGCGTAATAATCTAGCAACAATCCCTCCAATAACTCCTAGAGTAGCTATAGAATGAACCACAACAAAATCTGCTTTTCGTATTTCTTTCACTAAATTGAGGTCTGGGAGAGCTATATAATATCCTTGAGCATACCAACCTGGTGTTGGACATCGAACTACTCTTAGACCTGGGTGAGGGTTTTCATATTTTTCTGTCCCTGGAATCTGTGGACAAACGATACTTATTTCATGACCGTCTTTGATGAGCGCATCTGAAACTGAATCAAGATAACGTATCACGCCGTCGTAAATTGGTTTATACGAATCAACTAGAAAACAGAACTTCATACCCACAACAACCAAAATTTTTCCTCTGTGCTGATATTCTACCAAAGATTACTGGATATTTAATAAATTATCCACTCCACCTTTTAATAAGTAGCTCTTTAATATTATAGGGAAATACCAAAGGAAAAATTAACACAAGAAGACTAGTTTGTTAGCGATATGACTCTAAAAACAAGTCCAGAGCGCTATTAAAAATGATTAAGGCAACAAAATAAATAAGGGCAAAAATTAAAATTACAATTGGTGAAGAGAAAGCCTTCAAGAAGACTTTCAATAGAACTTGAGTATTATTGAGGGAGAATGGGATTTTTGGAGGATAAAGACAAAAAGAAAATATTCTGTAACCTATTCATGTTCCCGGAGGTTCAGGAGACGGTCAAAATTGTCTCTTCTTCACCTTCTTTTACTTTGCTAATGAAGAGAAGAAAGTAAATTTTTAATTTCTTTTCCTGTTACAATACAGGGGATTTCTTAACATGGGGTGCTTTATGCTTGGATTGACTTTTCGGAATTGTATCAACTTTAGCAATTGATCTCTTATGTATGATATTAGCAGAAACAGCGGTATTCATACCATAAATAAATCGCTCTGAATGGTTTTCCCAAGTGCGCGATAAAATGAGTTTCTGACCATTAGAAGCAACACGCTTACGAAATGACTCATTTATTGCAAGCCGAAGTACATTGTCCTTAATTTCAGATGGATCAAGCACATCATGAACAAGAAGAGCATTTACTCTATCAATTATATCCGGATCATGATCCATAGCAGAAGTAATTACAGGAACATTGCACGTCATAGATTCAAAGACCGTAAAGCAAGAGGATTCATTAAGAGTGGGGGTGACAAAAATATCGCTAGTTGCATAATGACTTTGGAGTTCACTTTCTGGGATGAATCCAGTGAAAATAAATCGATCGTTGTTATTTCTCGGTAAAGAAAGGTATTTTTCTTCATCTGGTCCTCCTCCGACAATTAAGGCATAAAGATTTGGAACTTCCTCCATAGCAGCATCAAGTGCGAGAAGGATATTGTCCACATTCTTCTCAACAGAAAGACGACCGAGATAGCATGCAATAACTCCATCAGAAGGAATATTGTGACGCTTACGCAAGTCAATTTCTGGGTCAGAATGGAATTTACTAGTGTTTATTGCAAAAGGAGTATGGTGTGTCTTATCGCTAGGAGCCCCAAAATAAACAAGTTTGCGTCGGAAGCGCTCCGTAGCATGAAAGAACACATCAACTATTTTCGCATAGAACTTTCCTATGAACTTGTACAGAAGTCGAATTAGAAAAGGTGGAAGTTGTAAAATATCCTTGAAGATAACGCGCTCATCATGATGACACCAAAAACCAATCTTTTTTCGGAAAAGCTTTGCAAGCAATCCTCCTGCCAGTCCAAGAGGCATAAGAGAATGAAGAACAACAAAATCAGATTGAATAATGGCTTTAATGAGACGCCAATCTGGTATAGCCCAATAATACGCATTTGAGCGAAAACGAGTAGTGGTTGTGCGAATAATTTCAAAACCTTCTTCAGGAGAAGAGTAACGCTCATGCCCTTTAAACCAAGGACAAACAACTGAAACTTCATAACCTTTCTGAAGCAATTGGGGAATAAGATAATCAAGATAGCGAACGATGCCATCGAAACCGGGATGATAAGTGTCCGTGATCATACAGATTTTCAAATCAATACTCACTCTCCAGGAAACTGTTCTACTCTGTTCTGGACTCAACTGAACACTGGGAAATTTACTTTATAAAGGACTAAATGAAACGACAAAAAGACTCCTAGAGTAAAAGACATTA
>DAOUWQ010000132.1 GCA_030667035.1 Candidatus Heimdallarchaeota archaeon
AAGTCCTAATGCTTCTCTCCTTGTAGGTAACAGAAAACAATCTGCACTGGAATACAATGCAGCCAAATCTTCTTCAGCCTCTGCTGATGTAAAATGAAAACTATGGTCAATCTTTTCTTGTTTCAATTTCTCAATGAGTTCTTCTTTGTAGCGTCCTTCACCGGCTATTAAAAACTGGATTTTAACATAAGAATCACCTTTCTTCAATAGCTCTTGGTATATTGTAGGAAATAGGTCTAACCCTTTTTCCTTAATGATTCTACCAGTATAAAGAACTACGAAAGCATTTTCAGAAATACCGAATTTCTCTCTTATTTGTTTTCTTTTTTCATCACTCTTAGCAAATACTTCTGTGTCTACTCCTAGATACTTTACTTTTGAATTAATTCCTGCTTTTAGTAGATAATCTTTCACAGAATGACTTACAGAAAAGATTCCTTTGAACAAATTTTGGAATGATCCTAATGCACTATAAATACTGTCTTTTTCTCCATCAGGTAAAATAATATCCATTGGTGGACTATGCGTCCAAAAATAGAATGCTGGTGTTGTATACGTGTTTAATCTTTGTTTCAGAAAATAGAGTGCATATGGAGTTATAAAATATGAGTTATGAAAGTGGATAACTTGAGGTTTGTTTTTGTTGATGAATTCAGCTAATTCTCCTGCAAGTTTCAAACCTGTAGTTTCAATATCATTTTTGTTAAACAAATCCTTTGCTAAAAGCACTCGTTCTTCTGTTGGTGTGGAAGAGAAAGATTCAATTCGGTCAACCAAATCACCACAATCTAGACGAATTACTGGGAGACCATCTATTACAGTTTCCGTTTCTTGATCATTTTTAGTCAATTGCGTTAAAATGATTACTTTTTGTCCATTGGCAATAAGATATTTTGCGATTCTACGAAGGTATGATTTTACTCCGCCAATATCATTTTTAGTAAATCGTTCAATAAAAAATGCTATTATCGTTATTGCCTCCTTGCAATAAGCATTTGAGATATTACAGTAATAATCTTTTGGTTATGTTACTCTTTATTACAAGCTGGAAGAAATATAACAATTGTAGTGATTAGTTTTCCATTTTCTTTCGAATCTTCCAAGAATATTTTTCCATTAAAGAGATCGACAATATTTTTTACTAAATAAAAACCAAGACCATATTTCTGTGATTCGAATTCAGTTAAAGATTCACTAATCATCTTTGGTGTATTATCTGATTCTACTGTCAATTTCAATTCTACAGTAGGAATATTTTGTTCTTCTTCGTTGATTAATGAATTTGTTTTCTTAAGATCCAAATCAATGACGATTTGATTCAAAAGGCCTGGCATGATCATTGAGAAAAATAGCTCATAAAATAATTCATTGAGCTCTTTCTCCGTTCCTAAAACAAAAATTTCTTTGGTTGAGAACTTATTTAGTTGATCAATCTGACAATCAACATCAGCTTCATTTAAAGCACTAATAACTTGTCTAAGTATTGGAACGATATCTAAACAAATGAATTCACTGGTACTTATCGTGTGAATCTTTCTCATCTTTTTGTAGCAATGAATTAATCTAGAATTATTATAATAAATGGTATTGATTATTGCTAGACTTCTTTTCTGTTTTTCAGTTAAATTGTCATCTTTTAGAAGCTCTATTGATTCTGCGAGTGCTTTTGTTAAAATCTTGAAATCTCGGTAAAGAATAGTGTTGAAAAAATCAAGTTGATAATTTATACGAGTAACTTCTTCGAGATCTTCTTCAATTTGGATTTGACTTTCATGTCTTTTTAGTATTTTCTGAATCGTAACCAATAATTTATTGACATCTATCGGTTTTTCGAGGAGACCACATGCAACATATGAAGAAAGAACTTCTTTTGCTGAATCATAAGAAGAATGACCTGTGATTATAATTGATTCTGTTGAAGGGGAGATGTTTCGTATATGTTTGATTACTTCGATGCCGGAAATATCTGGTAGCATCAAATCTACAAGCGCTAAGTGTGGTTTAACGGTTTCTAACAATTCTATAGCCGAGTTGCCATCAACAGCTACAAAAGTTTCGTATCCATTTCGCGTTAAAAGCTCTTGTAATAACGTACGAATTATTTCGTTATCATCAATAACAAGTATTTTAGCTTTTAACCCCATAACGAATCCTCTTTTATTATTGCTTTTTACCAAAAATTGACTCCTATAGTCAGAGGGAAAATGCTTGATATATGTTTTGTGGAAGTGACAAAAATGGTTCTTTTATCTAATCATTTCTCTTAGTTGACCAAATAACTACTTTAGAATTTCCTGAAACTGTTTATAGAATTCTGGTTCGCGTAATAATGCAGTTAAAATGCTTATGTAATAATTCATTTTGTTTATCTTCTCGATACTTAATCTGCCATAAATTTCCTCAAGCTTTTCATTATCTTGATTCATTTCAAGAACTTCATACATAATCCTATATTGTTTTTTAGCAAATGATTTGAAAGTTTCGTAAAAAGCTTGATGATCAATATCTGGTTTTTGGAATAATTCTCCAAATACGATACTAAGATCCTTACACCACCTAATTCCATCCTCTGAATCCCACCAATCCTCATCACTTTCAACAAAACCCCCATAGAAGATTTTAGCAGTTCGTGTATACAATTTTTCGCATAGACGAGTGCCTTCAGTTACACGATAACCTGATTCTTTAATTAAACCAGCTTTCTCTAATTTCTCAATATATCGATAAATGGTTTTGATTGTATAGGTGTATTCCTTCTTTTCCTCATCATAGTAGAGATTGTGAATGTCTTTGGTAGACATACTCTTCAAACGTAAAGCACTGATAATTTTATGATACGTTCCAACAATTTCCATTTCTTTATTTGAGAGAAATTTTATTGGTTCAGGTTTTATTGTTGAGTAATCGTGAATTTTGACTTCGTTTTTCTTACCCATTTTTTGACACTCGGTTATTTTGTCTGGTTACCATTTAATATTGATTTCTATTATTAACTTGTATTTGTAAACACTGTACTATATTCAATCTAATCTACAAAAACCTTAATATACTTTATTGTCTGCCAAATGACATTGAATGTCTCCCATAAGACACTTCTTATCTAAGATTTTACGAATCTTAGAGAAAACAAGAACAATTGTTTCTAGAAGAGATAACTGGCTGAAGCTTAAGGTGATAAGAATTGAATGAGAAAAGTAATCCAAAAATACTTGGAATTGTAGGCAGTCCCCGAAGAGGTGGAAATACCGAAACGATAGTTGATGAAGTATTAGCTGGAGAAAAAGAAGCAGGTGCAGATACAGATAAAATAATTCTTAATGAATTAGACATTGCTCCTTGTCAAGGATGCAATTCATGCGCTGGTAAGGGTAAATGCCAATTTGATGATGATATGGATATAATCAATGAGAAGATTAGTGAGAGTTCAGTTTTAGTTTTTGGCACCCCAGTCTATTTTTGGGGGCCAACAGGTCAATTCAAAGTATTTACTGATCGACTTCTGGCAGCTTCGAGACAAGGCATCATTAAAAATAAGAAAATAATTTTAGTAATTCCATTAGGTGGTTCAGAACCAATTGCAAGACATACAATAGGTATGCTAACTGATACTATCAATTATCTTAATGCTGAAGTATTTGCAAAGGTTATTTCTCCTAACACAATGGAAGTTGAAGATTTAATACAGAAGAAAGAAGTTTTAGCAAAAGCTCGACAATATGGAAAGGATGTAGTTAAAGCTTAATTCATAGAAAAGCGTTAGTAAAAAAAAGGTGAAAAAAATGGAAAAAAGAAAACTTGGAAAGACTGGAATTGAAGCAACAATCTTAGGATTTGGAGCTATGAGATTACCTACCTTAAAGGTGGGTGAACCTCCAATTGATCATGATGCTGCAATAAAAATTATCCGGCAAGGTATAGATGCTGGTATCAATTATGTTGACACTGCATACAATTATCATGATTATGAATCTGAAATAGTTGTGGGAAAAGCACTAAAAGACGGTTATCGCGAAAAAGTAACAGTGGTTACTAAATGCCATATTTGGGACGATAAGAAATACACCAAGCAAGAAGACTTTATGAAATTCTTGAATCACAGTTTAGAGAAACTAAATATTGAATATCTTGATATCTACTTACTTCATGCTATCAATAAGAAATTTTGGGATGAAAAAGTACTTCCATTGAAAATCATAGAGGAAGGAGTGAAAGCTAAAAAAGCAGGAAAAATCAAGCATCTAGGATTTTCATTCCATGACACACCAGAAGTACTCAAAGAAATTCTGGAACATCCTGCATCAGAAAATTTTGAGATAATGTTAATCCAATACAATTTATTAGATAAGCAATATGAGGAAATGATCCAATTAGCTGCAGATAAAGGTCTTGGAATAGCAGTTATGGGACCTGTTGCGGGAGGACGATTGGGTGGAAATCTACCAAAGGATATGAAACAATACTTAACCGAAGGAAGAACTAACCTTGCAGATTTAGCACTAAAGTTTGTTTGGTCTAATCCAAATGTGACTGTGGCTTTGTCTGGTATGGGTTCAGCTGAAATGGTTTCTGATAATCTTGCCCTAGCAAACTTAGAGAAAATTAAACTAACTTCTGATGAAATCAAAAGAGCAGATGAAATCATTAAGATTTTCAAAGATAAAACTGACAACATTTGCACAAGCTGCAAGTATTGTGAACCATGTCCAGAAAAAGTAGCTATCTCCTTCATCTTTAGGTCATTAATTATGGCTCAAGTTTACGGAGATGAAGAAACTGGAAAACTCCACTACTCTAAAATTGGTGAAAAAGATTGGCCGCCGGGTAATCAAGCCGATGCTTGTATTGAGTGTGGTGAATGTGAACCTAAGTGCCCACAAAAAATACCTATCATTGATCAACTGAACAAAGCACATGAAATTCTTTCTTCATAATTTATTTTTTTTAACTTTTTTTTTAAAGAATTTTAAACGAGTAGTAATGCTTAGATTGTTTCTAACATCTAATCGTTGAATAACAAAAGCATTTTAATTCAAACAAAATATGCTATTCATCGGAGTTTTAACAATTGACACAATTCAAAGTTTTACTTACCAGGAAAATACCTCAACCAGCAATTGATTACATGTTAGAAAAAGGAATTGACTTGGAAATAAATACTGAAGATAGAGTGCTAACTCACTCTGAAATTAAAGAAAGAGTAAAAGGAAAAGATGGATTAATCTGTTTGCTCACGGATTCAATCGATGGAGACATTATGGAAGCTGCTGGTTCAAAGTTAAAAATAATTGCCAATTATGCTGTCGGTTATAATAATATAGACGTGCAAGAAGCAACGAAAAGAAAAATACCTGTAACAAATACTCCCGGAGTTTTAACTGAAACAACTGCAGATTTAGCTGTAGCATTACTTCTTTCTATTGGAAGACGAATCGTTGAAAGTGATAAATATACTCGAGATGGAAAATTCAAAGGATGGGGTCCTATGCTTCATCTTGGAAATGATATCCA
>DAOUWQ010000010.1 GCA_030667035.1 Candidatus Heimdallarchaeota archaeon
AAAAAAGATTAAATTGTAGGTTAACCATTCTTTTAATAACCTCTACAAAACATTATTAAAAGGAAGATGGAACTGCAAATAATAAAAGAAAAAATTTAACTAATAATTAGGTGTAAAAAATGGC
The DNA here is from genome assembly GCA_030667035.1 of Candidatus Heimdallarchaeota archaeon. GTDB lineage: Archaea > Asgardarchaeota > Heimdallarchaeia > JABLTI01 > JABLTI01 > JABLTI01. Next base: position 125 of record DAOUWQ010000010.1, read on the forward strand.
AGATGAAAAACCCCACTTGAATCTCGTAGTCATTGGCCATGTTGATCATGGTAAAAGTACAATGACTGGACATGCTCTCTATAAGGCAGGGGCAGTCGACCAAAGGTTAATCGACAAGTATGCTGAAGAATCTGAGGCAATCGGAAAGCCCTCTTGGAAATACGCTTGGGTCTTGCAAAAGCTCCAAGAAGAACGCGAAAGAGGTTTAACTATCGATGTTTCTTTCTTCAAGTTTGAGACTAAGAGTAGTGTTTTTACAATTATTGATGCTCCTGGTCACAGGGACTTTGTAAAGAACATGATTACTGGTGCCTCTCAAGCTAACGCAGCAATTCTTGTCGTTTCTGTTGAAAAGAACGACCTTGAGTCTGGCCTTGCTGAAGAGCGAGTTGAGAAGACACCAAAGGGTGATCGTAGAATCCCCGGTGGTCAAACAATCGAGCATTTAACGCTAGCAATTACTCTGGGAATTACCCAAATAGTTGTTGCAGTAAATAAAATGGATCTTGTAAAGTTTGAAGAAAAACCATACCTTGGTGTTGTTGAAAGAATAACAGCATTACTTAACGGTTTTGTTAAAAGCGGTCTTGTATCAAAAGAACGTGTTGAATCAATTAAATTCGTTCCAACAAGTGGAATGACTGGTGATGGTTTAGTTGGCAAAAGCGACAAGATGCCTTGGTATAAAGGTCCAGCTTTAATGGATGCTATTAATGAATTCAAAGCTCCAGAAAAACCAACTGACAAACCACTTAGAATGCCTATTCAAGATGTTTACGCAATCAAAGGTGTAGGCACTGTCCCAGTAGGGAAAATCGAATCAGGTATCTTGAAACCAGGTGATGAAGTTGTTTTCCCAATTTCAAACCAAAAAGCTAAAGTTCTATCCATTGAAATGCATCACGAAGTGCTTACACAAGCAGTTCCTGGAGACAATGTAGGCTTTAACATCAAAGGTATTGGTCGTAATGAAATAATTAAAGGTGATGTCATTGGTCACGCCAAAAACGCTCCAAAGATTGTTGAAAATTTTGTTGCCCGTACCTTCGTTTTGAAGAACCTCTCCAAACCTGGAGCTTCACAACCAACTGGTATGGCTAAAGGTTACGCACCAATCATCCATCTTGGTCAAGCTGCACAAGCATGCCAAATTGTTGATTGGAAGGTTTTGAAGAAATCACCTCAACGTAAATCCTTAGTAGCCACAGGTGAATATGATCCAAAAATTTACCTTTTACAAGGTGACTTTGCAGAGATTACATTCCAACCATTTGCACCATTCATTTGCGAAAAATTCGCAGACTACCCAGCACTAGGTCGTTTTGCTGCACGTGATATGGGACAAACTGTTGCTGTAGGAATTATTACAGACGTAAAACCAAAAAAAGTTAAAAAAGAATAGATATCTAAATTCTATTCTCTTTTTTTCTTATTTTTTATTTAATCTTGGATTTATATAGAAAAGATTTTTTAATTCAATTTAGCTGAAGTGTGATTGAAAACATACATATAACTAGATACCAATACATTGTTAACTAATTATATCTTTGAAACGTTGTGATTTCTTGCCTGGAAAAAGTGAGAGTACTGATCGTAGTAACGAAAACGCTATACCTGAAGTAGGTCATGAATTAATATCAGGTTTAACACAACTGTTGGTTCTTCTAATTCTTAAAAAGGGTCCACAACATGGGTATGAGCTTGCAAGTATGCTTGAACCAATTTATGGACGCAGACTATCTCCAGGTACAATTTATCCATTACTTCAACGAATGCAAACAAAAGAGTACATTCAAAGTAAATCCACTATGGTATCCGGTCGAAAGAGAAAAACTTACGTTGCTACTCGCTTAGGTCGAATAGCAATGGAAAATGCTCAGGACAGTTTGAATTGCATTGTTGTAAATAAAGCTCCTGATTTAGATGCTGATGCTCCTGGATTAGAATTGCTGAAAAGTCTCGCTCAATTTAGAATTTTGTTAATACTTAACAAATCTCCTCTACATGGTTATGAACTGGTTGAAAAATTAGATAACTATTTTGGGCAAAAAATTGCCCTTGGCACAATCTATCCTTCACTTCATCGCTTAGTTGAAAAGGGGTATATTGAAGGTAAATCAAAGTGGGAAGGCGATCGAGAACGAAAAGTCTATGAATTAACTGAAACTGGTAAAAATGCTACCAAAATTGCCCTTGTTGAAATTACTCGAATCGCTGAAGATACGATATTTAACTAATATTCTATGTTCTTTTATTTCACACAAATCCTAAATAGACAATTCTTCGTTAATGAAAAATGCTTTAAGTCAAGATAATTAAAAGAAGTAATATCAAAGCAGAACACTGAATGTTTATTGCTATTATCATGGTGTAAATAATGCGTGAAAATCACTTTATTTGGTTCATTACAAGCAGCGTATTAGGTATCCTAATTATTATTTGGGCATCAATTGCACCAAGCCTAACTCTTGTTCCCGGAGATATTTGGATGTTAGTACCGGGGATAATATTGGTTTTCATTGGTTTATTAGGTATCATGGACAGTATGGTTTCCGATAGAATCCTCTTGAAATATATATCTAAAATGGAAAATGGACGAATTAGTTTGTTCAAACTTTCAACAGATTTAAACCAAGAAGTTTCTGATTTGCGTGAGATTATACTAACTTTGCGTGGTCAGGGTAAATTAAAAGTTTTTTTTGATGAAGATACAGGTGAAATAGTTTCTTCAACATTGTATCAAGGAATAACTTGTTCTTTATGTGGTGAACCCATTACTACTGAGCATTTTTGTTCTATCTGTGGTACCGAAAAACTTGTAGAACAAATTAAATAATAACAAAGTGGAAATACTGGTGTGGTAAAAAATGGGTAAAAAATTCAAAGGAATCGGTTGTCCCTGCGTTACCCCGTTCAATCAAGATGAAAGTTTAGATCTAATTGGATTAAGAGAGTTAATTGACTTTTTAATTAATTGTGAAATTAATGCTATTATACCTGCAGGTAGAAGTGGTGAGTCGTATTCATTAAGTGATGCTGAATATCATCAAGTAATTGATACAGTAATTGATCAAGTAAATGGAGCAGTCCCAGTTTATATTGGTCTTCCCTCAGAATCAATAACAAGGTTACTAGAAATTGCAAAATACGCTACAGACGCGGGAGCAGATGGGTTTGTAGTTTATCCGCCAAAAATAACCACACTTTCAGCTCATGAATTAATTTCTCATTATGAAGCTATAAGTAAGAATGTGACGAATTACACATTATTCGTAAACAATCCAGATAGAAATGGTATAGATTTATCAGTAGAATCTATCAAGAAAATTTCTAAATTTGATCATACTGTTGGAATAGTTGAACTTAGTAGTGATTTTAAGAAAATCTCACAAATTAGTTCAGAGGTGAGTGCTGATTTTCGTGTATATACTGGCAGAGGGTTATTGTTTCCTCAAGCTCTCAAAGAGGGTGGAGTTGAAGGTGCGATCATTCCAAGTGCAAATGTTGTTCCAAATTTACTTGTTGAATTATATGAAGCTTTCAATGTTGAAATGAAAGAACGTTTTGAAGAAATACAAACTAAACTTCTCCCTCTTGAAATTGGCCTAAAGCTTGGATCTTTCCCTGCTGCAATAAAAGCTAGTTTAAATCTTCTTGGAGTCAATATTGGTAATCCACGTAAACCTATTTTCCCACTTTTAGGAAGAGATTTAGAAAAATTACGCAATATTTTGATTGCTTCCGGTTGCTTAAGACCACCTGTTAAAGAAGATGAAGAACCCACAATAAAAAACCAGGTTGAAGTTTCAACCAATAAAAAGAAGAATGACAAGTAAATATAATCTAAACAGAATAATGAAATGAGTGTTCTACTATGTCTTTCGAACTTATTTATTCAATAATTGTTCCGACGGTTACTCTTGCTGCTTTACTTTACGCAGGGATTGAAGATATTCTCCACCGAGAAGTTCGAAGAGAGATAGTATGGGTTCTTATGGTTATAGTAGGATTAGTAATGGATACTTTGTACGTTATTAATGCTGAAGATCAAAATAATGCTTTACTACTCATCTTAATTACTGTCGTCTTAGGATTTTTAGTAGGATTTATTTTATTCTATATGGGTGTATGGGGTGGTGCTGATACAAAAGCACTCTGGGCCCTCTCAATACTCACTCCTATTAATCCTCTTACAAATAATTTAGTAAATGTTGATTTACCAGATTTATTGGTGGTAAATATTATTGATTCAATGGTATTTTCATTATTGCTTAATGCTGGTCTTATCGCTATTTTTTATCCACTAATTCTAATGGTTGTAAATGCTATTTCTTCCACGAAAGAATCTCTCTTTAATGAAGTAAGGGGGACTACATCTCAAAAATTCAGATGTTTCTTCTTCGGTTATAAAAAGAAAGTAAGTAAAATTAATGAGAAAAAATTGCATTTCGACTTTCTAGAAGAATTCTCTGATAAAGAGTTCTCAGGTAATTTTGAAGGTAACTTTGAGGGACGATTAGATGGAAAATTCCTAGGCATTTTCGATGGTGAATTACTAGGTGAGTTTACTGGAAAAGCTATTGGAGTAGTTCAATTACCCAATACTGAAGATTTCGAGCAATTATCTCTTGAGAATGCTGTTGCTAAGGCTGAACAACTGACAAAAACTTTAGCTCTTGTAAAAGATGATGACGATGATAACGAAGCAGTAACTGCACTCTTAACGAATTATCGTAGAACTTTTGTAGAATCCGATGCTGTAACATTGGACTCCAATGAATATATAATTAATATTGATGGTAGGCTTACCACTCCCCTTAAAGGATGTTTTATTGGCACACTTGAAGGAATTTTCGAAGGTAATTTATCTGGAAAAATGATTGGAAAATTATCCGGTGATTTTGAAGGCAAATCACCCAAAGGAAAAATGGATGGTAACATTACAAAGAACTCCCAAGATTGGAAACTCAAAATAAGAATGGGTTTAGATGATGATGATGTAATGGAATTAAGACAATTGCGTACTCTTTGGCAATTAAGAAAACAAAACAAAAAATCAGTTTGGGTTACACCTGGAATACCTTTTGTTGCTCTAATGTTTTTTGGGTACATTCAGTATTTGTTATATGGTAATATTGCACTCCTATTGTTCAATTTGTAGCAATTTAAACATAAAAAACTATTTTAAATTCAATAATGAGCGAAGAATTTTTTATTAGGGAAAAAAAATGAAGCAAGGTAAGGACAAATGGATGATTATGTTATCGTTGGTGCTGGTCCATCAGGAATTTTTTGTGCTCTAGAACTTCTTAAACAAGGTGTAACAAAAATTACCCTTATTGATCGTGGTAAAGAAGTTTCCAAAAGGAAATGCCCACGACGCGAACGCAATATTGAATGTGTAGCGTGTGCTATTTGTGACATTACAAGTGGTTTTGGTGGCGCTGGCGCGTGGTCAGACGGTAAGATAACTAAAGATGTCTCTGGTACCGTCGGTGGATGGATGAGTGATTTTCTAACTCTCAAAGAATTAGAAGAATATACTGAATACGTTGATGCAACAATTCTTTCTTATAGTAACGGTAACGATCGGTATTTTTCTCCAGATCCTGAATTTGTTGATCAAAAGAAAAGTATCTGTAGAGCAGAAAATATGAAATTAATTACGTACCCTATTCGTCATTTAGGGACTGATAATGCTTCTGCAATCATGGATAATATTTACCTGTTTTTGAAAGATAAAATTAACATCGTTCTAAAATCCTCTGTTGATAAAATTCTTATTGAAAATGGCAAAACTGTAGGTGTTTCGACCACAAAAGGAGATATTTACAAAGCTAAAAAAGTAGTTATGGCAGTAGGTCGTGGTGGAACCAATTGGCTTAAAGCTGAATGTGATAGATTAGGAATTAAATACTCATTCAACGCTGTTGATATCGGTGTTCGTGTTGAAACCTTGAATGAATATTGTGCTGAGTTTACGGACAATTTGTATGAGTTTAAGATTGAATACTCAACAAAAACCTACGAAGATCACGTTAGAACCTTCTGTGTTTGTCCTGGAGGATATGTTACAACTGAACGATATGATGAAACAACTTGTGTGAATGGTGAAAGTAGAACTGATGTCAAGAGTCCCAATACTAATTTTGCTATTCTTGTTACTTGTAATTTCACTGAGCCATTTAATCAACCCATTCAATATGCAAAACATGTTGCTTACTTATCAAACATGCTCTCCGGTGGGAATTCCGTTTTAGTGCAACGATTTGAAGATTTGAAGAATGGTCGACGATCAACACCCCAAAGATTAGCTCGTTCTGTGATTAAACCGACGCTTGAAAGTGCTATAGCAGGAGACATTAGTTTTGCTATGCCAAGTAGAGTGATGAGCGATTTACGAGATTTCCTAACTCATTTGAACGTTATTATGCCCGGAATTGATGGACCCAATACATTGCTATACGCTCCTGAAATTAAGCTCTATAGCATTCGAATTGATCTCACTAAAGACTTGGAATCCAAGGACATTAAGAACCTCTTCTTCTGTGGAGATGGTGCCGGAATAACTCGAGGCGTTATGCAAAGTGCAATTTCTGGAATTGTTGTTGCTCAAGCCAACAAAAAATAGCTATTGAATTTTATTTAATTGCTAGTATTTTCTTTTCTTTTTACTAGCATTTACTTCTTTTCTTAATACACTTAATTTCTTTTCTAATTCTCTTCTATCCTCTCGTAGATTTTTTAGTGTACCAATTAATACTCCATCGAGAGTAAAAATTTCAGCGTTATCAAAATCAATTGCATCTCTCATCAAAACTATCGTTTTAAAATACTCACTATCTACGGAATATCCATCGATATATCTATTGAAGGGGGGAACAATAATATGTATTCTATCTGGTTCTCCTTCTTTAGTATTCAACCATTTTGCTTTTACCCAAACTTTTTGTGTAATTTTAGATCCAATCTCATCACGAAAAGTATATGCTGGATGAGCATGTGCAGAAATAGTTATGTCTGCCGTCCACACATCTAAAGCAGGTGTAGCATGTCCATGCCAAAGACCAATTGATTTATTTGTTTCTTTTTTGGTTAACCGCAAACCATCTGCTTGTATAAGCTTAATTTCTTCCGGAATGATCTCTTCAATTTTCCCATCATGATTTCCCTTTATTATTATAACATTAGTTTTTTCCAATAACTGCTTAAGAAATTTCCAAATTCTCCCTGCAATAGGATGAGAGGTTCCAAAAATTTCGTCTTTAAAATCACCAAGAAATATTAGTGTATCAGGTTGAATTTCATCAAGTAACTGAATGATATCCTCTTCAGGTCGCTTAGACTCTGGAAGGATAATACCTCTTTTATTTCTTCCATAAACATAACCAATGTGTAAATCAGATACAATTAGTGTTTTATTAAATTCCTTTTCATTAAACATTATTGCAGGTGTATCTGGAATAATAATAGAATTCGTTTGCACATTCTTTTTGTTGATGGAATTAGTCATTCTTTGGGAGAATCCTCCTTACTGTTTATTCTAGTAATTATTGAGATTCTTAAAAGATTGCAATTAGTTTCACAAATAACAAGTTGATTAGTAATTCTAAACTCTCACGTTTAATACCTGTTACAAGGAAAAATTCGGCTAATTTTTTTCCATCAAATTCTTTTCCAACCAAACACTCAACCCAGTCCCCATGAGTTTCTTTTAAATTAGCAATTTGTTGTTCTAATTCTTCGGTTTTAAATTCAGATATTGTATATGATTCCATAGCAATTAGATATTGGGAGAATGGCATATAGTATCGAATGTCAACATCTTCAAGCAGTAATCTATCCAAAAACTCCAAACAGGATACTATCCTGTCATCTTTATTTGATAAATCTGATATAACGTCCAATATTCTTGAAAAAATGTCTAATCCTATCTGTAAATTCTCTGGAATATTTCTTTGGAGAATAACATCAATTTTTGTTTTTTCTGTAGAAATACTCAGTTCTTTATTTTGAGTTTTTTCTTCAAATCCTACAAAAGCATCTTTGTTCCCAATAATAATGGAATAATTTGTTTGTTTTGAAGAAATGATTACTTTCTGGAATACATTCAAATTATCACTGATTAAAAGAAGAGGTATTTCTTCTTGTGGAATGATTTCATTTTGAGCTTTGCCTGCTATTTCTCTCTTTTGATATATTGAAATTTCATTTGTACCAAGTTTGTTGGAAAATTTGAAATTGGTAATTGAAGTTAATAGTCCATTTAGCATCTTAAAGTATGGTTTATTCTTACTTCTTTTTTTACTCTCAGAAATAATTAAATCCAATATTTTCTCTGCTTCAATAAAATCTAGAGATGGTTGAGTTATTAATCCTAAACCAAACTGCCTTTTCTTTCTGGGAAAATTAGGATCATCCAATGATATTGCTTTTGCATATGCTGTTTGATTTCCTATTTTTCGAACAGAGAACTCATTTGCTCTAATTATCCATACTAGTAAATTTTCGTTGGTTGTATCATTTGGGATTTGAAAATTCTTTGGATTTTTATTTCGAACAACAGGTCCTTTTAGTGAATCAAATTCAACAAGAATAATACCCAACTTTGTACTTGTTATCATTACCAACACTCAAACCTAATTACATGGATTTTTTATTTAACCTTCTATATTATACCTTATAGCTATTATAGGCATCCTTCAATTGATCTAAACCCGTGCGATTTATTATTCTCGTCATACCAATTTGCGTTCTTGGATATCCAATTAGCAGTGCTAAATAATCATCTTTTGAACAATTTATTCTTGATATTATACTATAACTTGATTCATCCTCATCCTCAAGAACAATAATTTTTATTCCCCCAACTTCCAAATCTGTTTGGAAGTCTTCTATTGCAGAGAAAATTTTGGCTACATAAGCAGCAAAAACTGTGGAGTTTTCTACACCTGTAAATGATTCCCCAATTAGCAATCCGTTGGGATCAGTAACAAGAACGATGTTAGCATTTACTTGTTTTCGTATCCATTCAGCTAAATTATCGAAATCGAATCTATTTGTACCTACATGTTTAGCAATAGCTTTTACAAATGGCTCATGAATTGTTTCGGGGCTGTATAGCGTAGTTTCGAATATTTTGAATTGATGCACAATACCCGGGAAAAGATGACTTAGAGGGTCAAGAATTTGTTTTTTTAAGAATAACCCATTTTTCGCTTCTTCTATGTCTTGTTTATGAGCAAAAAGTAGAAAGTTTGTACACTCAGGGGATAGTTGTATTAAATCTTCAATTGATCTTTGTAATTCTACTTTAGCTTCATTTACCCTTTCGATATCCGACGAATCAACAACAAAAATGAACGTGCTAACATTTTCAAAATACTCATTTTTCATTGTACCATGAAGTTCTTTCAATCGTAAATCTTCTTGTCCTGGAGGAATAAAAAAGATATACTTCTTTTTAAGGAAATTTTTTTCTGATATCTCAAGATCTTTACTCGGCGTTCTTCTCTGAGCAGCTTCAATTGGGATATATTTTAAGATATCTTGAATTGAACTTTTTCCTGCATTGTCTAATCCAGCAATTAGAACTTTCTCTATTTCCATCTCCAATTCTTGCTCTGTACGCATAAGAGATCCATCTCATTTACTTGATTTTTCTTTATTCATTAAATCACAAATAATCGATTTTGATTTATGCTAAAGAATTCTATAACTAAATTCAGATTAGAGCATTAAAAAACCACGATTTTCTTTTTTTCATCTAATAGAAAAATTTTTGAAGGAGTTTATTTAACTTAATAATGCAAATTTACTAAATCATGTCCAGAAGTTATCAAATTGAGGGGAATCGAAAAATAGGAAAGCATCTTAGAATTCACTTAATCAGAACGTTTTTTGCAAAAAAATGAATTGTGGTCAGATTATTTCACGTTTAAGACCGCAGTCCATTATAATCAATAATAATACACTAACAAATAATGGAAAAGAATTTGCAAAATGCGTTTCTTGCATAAGATTTAAAAGATAAAAGTTTCCGCATTGATTTCATTGCTCTTCCAGCTAAAAAGTAGCACTTCAAGATTGTATTTTTGGCATGAAAAGATAGTCCTAGAAGACCGTATCAGCGAGGATAAACTGAATGTCTGAGACCGAAAAAATAACAATTGAGGACAGATGGGTTCTTATTGAATCAATGGTTAAGGAGCTTGGGCTTGTACGACAGCATCTAGATAGTTATAATGAATTTATTCAGAATGGGATGCAAAATGTTGTAAAAGAAATTGGTAGTATAAAGCCTGAAATTCCTAATTACTATGTAAAGATCAATAAAATCGATATGGATCCTCCCAATATAAGAGAAGCCGATGGATCATTAAATAATATTTTTCCAAGTGAAGCTAGAATAAGAAATCTAACATACACAGCACCATTATATCTCGATATGACTCCAATTCGAGTTGATGAAGCTGGTAATGAAATCCCTAGAGAAACTTCCAGAGTATTTGTTGGTCGTATGCCAATTATGCTCAAATCTAAAGTCTGCCCTCTTAGCAGAATGACGAAAGAGGAATTAATTAAAGCACAAGAAGATCCCAACGATCCAGGTGGATATTTTGTCATTAATGGCAGTGAAAGGGTTTTAGTAACTCAAGAAGATTTAGCTCCAAATCGTATTTTGATTGAAAAGAAAACAGGCAGCGTAACAAGTATGGCCAAAGTATTCAGCACTGCTCAAGGAGTACGGGCACCTGTTACTATGGAGCGCTCTCGAGATGGTAGTTTAAACGTAAGCTTTCCTTCCGTTCCTAGAAAAATTCCATTCGTTGTACTTATGAAAGCTTTAGGCTTATCTTCTGACAAATTAATTGTAGAAGCAGTTTCAGACAAAACAGAAGTTCGAAAAGAACTAATCCCTTCATTAGATGAGGCTTCTGAGATCACTGATGAAGAAAGAGCTCTTGATTTTATAGGCAAACGAGTTGCTGTAGGTCAAACAATGGATTACAGAATTAAAAGAGCTCGTGAAATATTGAACCGATATCTTCTAAGACATATTGGTACGAAAGAAGAACATAGAATCGGCAAAGCATTCTTTTTAGGTCAAATGGCACAACGTTTGCTCGAACTTGAATTAGATAAACGTGAGGAAGATGATAAAGATCATTATTCAAATAAGAGGCTTAAACTCTCCGGAGAATCTCTTATCTCTCTTTTCAGAGTAGCTTTTATGAGCTTGTGTCGTGATATTAAATATCAACTTGAACGAACTGCTGTTCGTGGTAGAACTCCTAATATTAGAACAGCTGTGAGAGCTGATGTTATTACAGAAAGATTAAGACATGCTCTAGCAACAGGTAATTGGGTCGGTGGAAAAGCTGGAGTTAGCCAATTGCTTGATAGAACCAATTATATCTCAACTTTGAGCCATTTGAGACGAGTTGTTAGTCCCTTAAGCAGAAATCAACCTCATTTTGAAGCAAGAGATTTGCATCCAACCCACTTTGGTAAAATATGTCCCAGTGAAACACCTGAAGGTCCCAATTGTGGTTTAGTAAAGAATCTTGCATTAGATGCTTACATTAGTGTTGGCACTGTTGAAAGTAACGTTGAAGATTTCCTTTATACTCTCGGACTAAACAAATTACAAAATCTACAATCAACTGATTCAACAAAAATATTTCTCAACGGTCGTTTATTAGGCTCACATCCAGATCCTAAAGGATTTGTAGCTGATGTCCGAAAAGCGAGGAGAAAAAATCTACTCAGTTCTGAAGTTAATGTCAATTTTTATGACGATATTCAAGAAATTCAAATCAACAGTGACCATGGTAGAGTCAGAAGACCAATTATTGTTGTTGATAAAGGAAAGATCAAACTCGATAAAAAGCATGTTGAAAAGCTTGTTTGGGGTGCTTGGAGTTGGGACGA
>DAOUWQ010000039.1 GCA_030667035.1 Candidatus Heimdallarchaeota archaeon
AAGAAGTTAAAAAGAAGAAAGAAGAGGTTCAATTAGACCAAGGTATAGAAGATCTGATGAGCACTTTCCAAATAGAAATAGAGTAAAAGATAAAAAATAACTAAGAGATAATTTGTGTGTGAGATATTATGTCAATAAAAATTCCACCTGAAAAAGCAAAAGAGCTTGTAGCAGTTTTGCAACAAATAACCGCAGAAACTCAACTAGGAGCTCTCGCAATTGTTTCGGAAGCAGGAGAAAGAGTCGCTTTCTTTGCACAAAACAAAGATATTGATCCTGTAGAACTCTCTGCAATGGCAGCTGCACTTGTTTCCACCAGTAAGCTCTATCTTGATCGGTTGGCATTTAGTCCTCTTCAAGACATTATTCTTAGAGGAGCAAATGGCTTTATGGTAATGAAAGATCTTGGTAGATTTTATCTAATTGGTGGTTCTACTGATCAGAAATCAATGCCATTAACAGTAAAAAGCTTGTCTACTCATGCTCCAACATTATCCCAAATTATGGGCTCTGTCCCATCTTCATAATTAAACAAAAAAAATTACTTGTGCTTGGGGAAAAAATTCCCATAGTCACTTTAATTTTTACTTATTTTAATAAAACAGTTATTATTTGAGTAAATTTTTTTATAAGAAAAAGATTATGTTTGCCTATACGAAGGAAAACAAGAAAAAGAATAGAGAGATCCAAGGAGTTACTGGAATTGAATCAATCCAAGATTAAAAAAATACAATTTATTAAAGATCCAATCCATGGATATATTTTCGTTGATGATTTAGTAAGAGAGCTCATAGATACGAGATATTTCCAGCGCTTAAGAAGAATAAAACAACTCTCAGGATCAGAATATGTTTATCCAGGAGCAAATCATACCCGATTTGAGCATTCTCTAGGAGTTAGCTATTTAGCAGAAAAAATGGCCAATTCAATTACTAATGATGAAGATGTTACTCTTTCTGAAAAGGAAATTAATCATGTGAAAATTGCTGGTTTATTACACGATATAGGTCATGGTCCTTTTTCACATACATTTGAAGCACTTCTTTCTAAAGCAAATAAACATCACGAGGAGCTTTCAAGGTGGATTATTCAAAATAGCGAAATTTCTGATATCCTAAAAACAAATGGGGTGAATGTTGACATTGTAACCGGATTGATTAATGGAAAAAAGACCATTAAAGGTAAGGGGTATCTAAATCAAATCATTTCAGGAGCTTGTGATGTTGATAAAATGGATTTCATTGTTCGAGATTCATATCATACAGGAGCAGAATATGGTCAAGTAGATATTATGAGAATACTCTATACAATGGGAGTATATGAAGGGAATTTAGCGGTAAATTATTCAGCCTTACCAGCATTTGAAGCATTTCTTATCGCTCGAGTAGAATCATTTAGAACAATCTATTTTCATAAAGTATCAAGAGCATCCCAATTAATGATTGTTCGTGCGATGGAACTAGCTGAGAAAGAACTTGGTTTATTGGATTTCAAAACACCAGAGGATTATCTGAAATTAGATGATTTTACTGTTTGGACTAGATTATTGGAGAGTAAAGCAGCTAAAAAAATGATGAGAAAATTAGCTGATAGAAAACTCTTGAAGGTTGCTTTTGAAAGAGAATTTATGACTCGAGATGAATTCTTACAATCAACACTAAGTAAAGCAGATTATCGTCAAAGATTAATTGAAGAAATTGCAAGTAAAGCTAAACTAAAACCAGAAGATATTTTCATTGATATTCCAACACTCCCTAGTGTTCCTTATTCTCATTCAGTAGATTTACCTGCATATGAAATCCCAATGTTTAGAAGAGATGGAAGAAGTCAAGAAAAACAAGGTGTTAACATTAGAAATGTTTCTCGAATATTCGAATCCCTAATGGGTATGATGTATATTTTCAGAGTATATACATTTGAAAAATATAGGGAACAAGTTAGAGAAGCAACAGTTGAGGTTTTTGGTGAAAAATCAATTGAAACTCAAATTTCATTTTGAAAGGTGTAAACGAAATGTCAAACAAAACAAACGAAGATGGAATTAAAGCTATTGCAGAAGCATTACGAGCAGGTGGCACATTGCTTAGCACCGCTTGTCCGGTATGTGATTCTCCCTTAATAAAAATCAATGATAAAATTTACTGCAAAGTATGCAATAAAGAAGTGATGATATACAAAGATGAAAGTGAATTACCGAAAGAAATACAAAGAGCACTTCACAAAAATGCTTCATCTACGACTGATTCAAATGAATCGAAGGTTCAACAGACTATTAACAAGAAGATTGAAACACTTAGAAAAAAACTAGAAGAAGCAGAGGACCCTGATGAAATAATTAAGATTTCAGATGCTATTGAAAAATTACATTCAACATTAACAAAAATGAGAGATGAGCAATAAGATTTAGAAATCAATCTTCTGGCTTATATTCCATTTTTATTATTTCTAGTATTTCTTTAGACATTTTCTTTCCTATGCCTTTTAGCTCTTGAAGTTCTTCAGCAGTAGCATTGAAGAAATTTTCCAGAGAACCAAATTTTTTCAAAATACGTCTTGCAAGTATTGTGTTTATTTTTGGAAATCCAGCCACAATAAACTCTAACAACTCAGAAGGATCTGTAGGAGCTTTTTCAGTACGAATTAAAGGAGTTTTATCAGATTGTAATTGTTCTCGTTTAGCAATATTTCGCAAAAATCTTGCAGTATCCTTTGGATTTCTACTCCAAATAAGGCCGATATCAAAATTAATCACTATAGATGAAATTGCTCCTCTAATTGCTTCAGGGTTTAAAGCTCTATGACCGTACAATGTATCTCCTTCGATTATTAGAATTGGTTTTTCATAGTTTCTTTTAAGAGCAATTAATTGAGGAAAGAGACGTCCATCAATTATACTTTGACTCAAATCTGCAACATCTTTTCTTTCAACACCTACACGAGAACTTAGAATATAGTCTGCAATCTCTAGTTGCTGTAAATCTATTTTTATGCCTAGCTCGACTAATTCCTTTGCAATACCTGATTTTGATTCTCGAGTGTCAACAAATATTTTGATTTCTTGATCTTTCGATGGTTCTTCATTAGAGGTTGTTTTGAAATCTTGTAAAGCAGAGAGTTCATCTTCTGATGGTGCAATTGTTTCTGATATTTCACCAGTTTCAACTTCGGCTTCCAACTTACTTAATGCTTCATCAGAGAATATCGAAAGTTCATCAATTCCGCTTTCATTCAGCACTTTATCTTCTTCTATTGGCTTTTCATCAGTAGATGAAGAAGCTGCTGCGAAGAAATCTTCCATAGTTCTTTGCTTCAAATCAACTCGAGGTTTACTTCGTTTCTCTAATTCTCTAAGATTTCTTCTCATTTGTTTTTCTTTGTGTCGAGCAGCCCAGAAATAGCCTTCATCTCGAGTCCCTTTTGTAATAAGCACTGTAACTCTACCAGCTCTGTTCCTACCTGTTCTCCCTCGACGCTGAATATTCCTGATTGCTGAGGGCACACAATCATAAAAAGCAACTAGATCACATTCAGACACATCTAAACCTTCCTCACCAACACTGGTAGCAACTAAGCAATTTAATTCACCATCACGGAATTGTTGCATAATTTCGAGCTGCTTCTTTTGAGAAAAGCCTTTATCTCCAGATTTTGATGCTTGACCAACAAATCGAGATGCTTTAATACCCTTCAATTTATTCAAAGTATCTGCCAGTAATTTCGCAGAATTTCTATATTGAGTAAAAACCAAAATTCTCGAATCAGGACTTGTAGTAATTGATTCTTGAACAATTTTTTCCAATTCAGGAATTTTAGGATGTTCTAATCCTTCTTCTTTAATTTGATGTGAAACATCATAGGCAACGACCATCGAATCTTCATTTATCAAATTAATAAGGGTACGAGTTGCTTTCGATCCTTTGGCTTCTTTCCTCATTTTATCAAAATATTTGAGCAAAGAGCTAATGCCTTGTGTTTCCAATAACTCTAAAGCATGAGTTAATCTAATTGAAGAGCCAACCAAACCTAATGCTAGAAAAAGTTCAGAAGGGTCTTCTGTCTTATCAAACTGTTCTGTAATAACAGGAGGGAGTTGAAGTAAATCACGACGTTTTATATTTACTCCCGATGATTTTATCCAACCTAATCGTTTCAATTCCTTTAGCTTTCTTGAAAGAGTGCCTTCAAGAAGTGATTTAACTCGTAAAAATTTTGCTGGAAGTTCAACATGAATCCATTCTACATCAGTTTTATGAACATAAGGTTGAACATCTTTTGAGGTGTCTAACCGAGTTTCAACATTTCTTATTGAGAGATTTTCACAAACATGATCTATTTTTTCTCGGTCAGAGCCCGGAGAAGCGGTTATCGCAAAAATGAGCTTATTTGCTGCTTTTCTCATATATTGCTTTGCTACGTATACGTATGCGTACTCACCAACAGCTCGATGAGCTTCATCAACACCTAGCAATGAACATCTGGATAAGTCCAGTCTCTCACCCAGTAAATCATTCTCAACTACCTGAGGTGTAGCAATTATTATTTGTCCCTGTTTCCAAATTTTTCTTCTTTTTTCAGGAGCAGTAGAACCAGAGAGCATGACAATTTCTTCTTCTATTATGTTGAAAACTTTCTGAAATGTTTTGAGATGCTGTTCAACTAAAGGTTTTGTTGGTGCCATAATAAGTATAAAAGAATCAGGATGTTGTTCCATTCTTCTTGCGGTAAGCAAAGCAAGAATAATCGTTTTTCCTAAACCTGTCGGTAGAACAACTAGAGTATTATTAGAAAGACTGCTTGCAAAAATAGTTTGTTGGTAAAGGCGAGCTTCAATAGTGCCTGGTTTAATATATTTATGTTCTATGAACGTCTTTTCACTCATTATTCTTATTCCTGCATTGTGTTACTCTTGAATTCAGTGATTCTAATGTAGTTTAAAGTATTCTACACAGAGATAACCAAAAGTAAATTACAAAAGTTTTATGTTCGTTGTGAGTTGCTTATAACGAGTATCACAAGAGAACAAGCTAAATTTTAAAAGAATTAAGAAATATAATAATTGTAATTGGAGCAATTCAATGTGGCAACTAAAATTGAAAAAGACAATAATGAAACAAAAAAGAAGATTAAAGTTGAGAAAAGAGAAGAATTTCGCTCCTACTATTTACAGCAACGTAAAGTAATTTTGTCAATACTAATTTCAATATATGTGTTCTTGAATGTAATTGCTTTAGTATTAACAACCTACTATTATTTTGTCCAAATATTTCTCTACATTGGAATAATTATGCTACTAATAATTACTGGAATCATTATAACAATAGTTTACGAAGGAAATTATTTGTGGGCATTTCTAAGTTCGATTATTATCGGACTAATACCAACTATAGAATTTATAATCGGTTTAGCAATTGCAAAACTTGAAGGAGTAAATCTAATTTTAGTTATTTTTTCTTTGATTTTATCACTGGTTTTGATATTTGTACCTTCAGTTTTAATTTATTATAAAGCAAAAAAGACCCAGATTGCCAAAGAGAAAGAGCAGGAGTAGAAAAGAATTGGCTGGAAAAAACGAAACCACAATTATTGAGAGACTTAAAGATCCGTATTCGATTTACAGTATTTTGACAGTAATCAATTATATTGTTATGATAATACTTTATTTTATTTTACCAGTATTAAGATCCTTTAATCATACAACAGAAATAATAAACTATTATTATTGGGATGGCAGCTTTCAAGGATTCGATATATCTACAGGAGAATTAGTTGCATCGGGAGTTAGTGAAACATATCCAGTAAATGCACACATTATATTGATTATCAGTATATTCTTACTATTGGCATTATCGATAACCCAGATTGTGACGATAATTTTCAGTAAAAAATTAACAAAGAAGAATTTCTTGAATATCTTTATTATTCCATCTTTTATGTTCAATTCACTGTTACTTTTCGGTGTTTTTTCATTTGTTCATTTTGTGCGAACGAGATCGTCTTCAGAATTTAGTATTAATATGGAAACTCCGTTGATCTACATTTTATTTGTAGGAATATTGTTATCATTAGTAATATTGGGTTTTGCTACAACGCTAACGATAACTGGAAAAATAAAGAAGAGTAGGAGATTTCAGCCCAATTAAACAAAATCGAACAAACTCTTTTGCCCTTTCATTTCTGATTTTTCTTCACTAATATCTACGTACAATCCAATTAATGATGAAAGATTTGTTGTATAATATGTTGCTCCATTTCTTAAAACGAGAATAGTGCCTTTAACACCAATAATTTCACCACTTAGCTCAAATGAATCATCGGTTATTTTCTTTACAATTGGACGAGCATTAATTTCAGGTATAGTTCCATGATAAGAATCAAGATAAGTAATTTCTTCGAGTTTTTCTTTTGGCAAGAGAATTTCAGATTTCATTGACTCATATATTTCATCAATTGCTGCTTGCAGTTCTTCATTAATTTTATCTTTTCCAATAGATTTTCCGAGGAATTTCATTTTTTGAGTTATACGAACAGCTAGAGGTAAAGATAATTTTAAGCCAATCTGATGTTCTAATGCCCGGGGAGCAAGACCAACACCTTCAGCAACACAAATTCCAGCATCACTTCCTTGTCCTAACCAACGTCTTAACGGGTTAGTTGATGAGCCAACTTTAATCTTACCAGCAATATGTGTTAAATAAACACACGCGGCTGTTTTCCAGCAATGCTCTTTGGCATCGTTGCTCGAGGGATGACAAAAATCTCCTTGACAAATGGCCCGACAAAGGTAAAATTCATTGAATGAACAGGATTGGCATTGCATTCTATTACTCTCAATCAGTTCACCAGTTGGACATGGAATATGTTCACCGTTAGTTGAACTAAAGCCAACACAATATTTTTTCTTTGGTTCACTTACACGTATATTTAGATAATTTCCAGGAGTAAGATCATAAACTCGTTCTTTCCCACTTTTTTCATCTTCAATGTAAAGAATGAAAGCACTTGAATTGGGCTTCAGTTTCCAACCAACATGAACAACGAATTTTGACATAAAACAACATTCCTAGTTTTTTCACTTAAATGTGACATACATTCATTTAAAATAATTGTTTTATATAATATAAATAAGATAGAACAGTCGAAAATAAAGTTTAATTTGGTGCTGTATTGATGAGTAAAACAATAATTATGTGTCATGGAGATTGTGATGGGATAACCTCGGGAGCAATAGCTTTGGCAGCAAATCCTGGTTCAAGAATTTGGATAACAAATCCAATAAGTTTAGATGATGATTTGAGGAGAGTTAAAGGAAAACATGACCGAATAATCATTACAGATATTGCTTTGAATGATAGGTCGTTAAAAAAAATATTTGCAGAAATGGAACGATTAACAAAATTAGGTGTAGAAATTATCTATATTGACCATCATCCATTGCCTAAAGGAATACATCGCAACGATATACCTGTGACAACAGTTGTTCATCGAGAGGATGGATGTGCAGCAGAATTAGCTTACCTTCATTTTGAGAAAAAATTAGGTTGGGAGCAGAAAATCCTTGCAGCGATAGGTGCAGTTGGAGATTACGCAATGGATACACCATTCGCAAAAGAAGTGTTACGTGATTTTGATGCAAGAAGCATTGCATTTCAAGCAGCAATAATTGTACAGTCACTAGGTGAAATTCCAACTTCAGACGATTTAAATATGAAAAAAAGTGTTATTGAAAGATTAGCTTTGGGAATGTTGCCTAGCGAATTGAATAATCTCGTAGAAAAAGCTTTACGAGGGTCAGTTGTTGAAAGAGCTGTTAGAGAATTTGTTCACGAGCATGCGGAAAGTAAAAAGAATTTAGGATATGTTTTAGATATTCCAACAGGCGGAGGCTTCAATGGGAAAGGAGCATTATTTGCTGCATCAGTTAAAGACAAGGCAGTAGGTGTTTGTGGAAACTCGAGAGGAAAAAAAATATCAATATCCATCAGGCGTAGAGATGAAAATGTTGACCTTAATCTTGCCACAAGGAAAGCAGCAAAAGATGCAAAAGGAACCGGTGGAGGTCATCAGGCAGCAGCGGGTGCTACAATCAAGTATGAAGATTGGGATAAATTTCTTAACTTACTAGATTTTGAAATCCAGAAGCAATTG
>DAOUWQ010000113.1 GCA_030667035.1 Candidatus Heimdallarchaeota archaeon
CAATAGGTAATAATCTTATTTTAGGAAGGAGTATAGAAAATAGCTTATTCAAAGCTATTAAAGATTTACCAAGAGAAATTGATGAAAAAGAAAACTGGTTGAAAATGATTAACATGGGCTATAACTGTAAAGATGTTTTTCAAAACATTGCTGATAAAACATCGGATATTTCTCTTTCAAGAGTTTGGATATTATTAACCAAAATTTCTTTAATTAGCTCTTCTGAATCAGGAGAGAAATTGATAGAAATAGCTGAAAACCTCGAAAAAAATAACATAATGACTGAGAACAGAAATTCAATATTCAAAGCTCAAAGATACAAGCTATTATTTCTGGGATCTGTAACATCTATTTTCCTAGGAATAATAGCTGGTTTGGCACCTTTGTTTGCTACATTTGTTGCAATGTTTAAAGAAATCAGTATCCCTCAAATTACCTTGAGTTTGATACCTATTTCCTTGTATGTAATATCCGAAACTTCAGTATATTTTATTTCTGATATAGGTTTTGGGAAATTTAATCTCAAATCCTTCATTTTGTCAAGCATTGCATATATTTGTTCTTTTTTATTAGCCAAAGGAATTATTTTTCTTATACTATAGACTTTAAATGTATAATCTCTTAGTACCATGTTCTTTATCTTCAACTGATTGCTCTTTAGTTTGAGTAATAATTTCTTGTAGGTTCTGCTCAATTATTTCAGCATCTTGAATGAGTTTAGCAGTATCGATATTTAAATTAGTAATTTCATTGATTTTATTAATTGCAATTGCTGCTGCAGAAGGATCAGCTCTAGAGCTCTCGGCATATGGAAGCATAGCTATTGCAGGAAAATTGTTAATTTCATAATATGTTAATATGAGTGCTAAAGGTCCAGTTACAAATAATCCATCTTCCAATAATGGAAGATCATATTGCGTGCTTTCGAGAAAAGAGGATGTTGCTATGAATCTTATCTTATCATCTTCATTTTTCTTTAACCTAGCATCTAATCCTCCAATTAAAATTGCATTTTTGAATTTAGATTGAATTGACCAATCAACTAGCTTCTCAGCAAAAATCCTGTGTTCATGACGATATGGCTGAAATTGAGGAATTAGTAGAACGTTTTCTTCATTTTGATATAATTCGAACGGTAGTGAGAGTTTTCCATCTTTTGTAGTAATAAAGGGTGGTAGAAATTCACTTATAATCGTGCCAATTTTTTCTGCTTGTAATTGATCAGCAATATATTTTATGCCAATAAATCCTGTAGTTCCAATTCCATGAAATCCTGTAATAAGAGTATTGTCTTTGAAATTTCTATTGCCATTAATAATGAAATCTATTGTCATTTATTTCACCTATCTACTTTATTATTTAATACCTATTTAAAAAGTGATAATATCCAAAGTATCTGCCTATATTAACTATCTTATTTAATGGCAAAATATTCAGAAAAATCAATTTTAAGGTGTTTTTATAGTTTTTTTTTAACTGATTCCCAGAGATTCAAAATGGTAAATCCCGCCCAATGTATACTTTGAATCGAAATGAGTACACTCTTGGATGTTTAGTTCAAATGAAAAAAAATAAGTTTTTAACAATAATGATTTTATTATTTTTATGTGTTCAACCAATTTTTAAAATGTATCCGGATCTCAATTTATATAATAACAAAGTAGATTTAAGAGAAAAGGAATTGGTAATAGCTCAAACCGAAATACCTCCATCTATAACATCAGTTGAAAAGAGTGATAATTCATTAACGAGCTCATCAATTGAGAGAAGTTTTCTCCTAAATGACACAATCTCAAATGAGATAAATTCTTTATCTATTAATAGTTGTGAGGATTGGAATGTTAACGGAGAATTCTATTTTGATAATTTAAGGTCTGAAAAAATTGTCAATGGTGATGCAGAGTCAACAGAAGCACTATGGACAGATTATATCCCTTCTCATTATGATGGAAATGTCACTCAAGAAAGCTCCCCAAAACAAGGAGATGTGATTTCAGGTAACAGTTCTTGGTATTTTGACATAAAATCACAAGATCATACAACAATCGTAGGTTTTGATGATGCAATAAATTTGGAAGGCAATTCTGTAATATTTAGCTTGTCTTATTCATTGCTAAGTAATAGTCTTGGTACATCATTTGATTCAAATATCTGTATCCGACTGCTTTTCCAATTTGATATTTATATTTTCATCTGGTTTAATGGAAATCCAAGTGTACTTTCAAATGTCACTGGCCCAGGTGGGTATGCAGATTTATTGGTAAATAATGCTACTTTTAATGGTGAAATTAATAATTATTCACTGAATATAACAGAATTAGGTTTAGAGTTATTCAATCAAGAGCCAGATCAATTAAGAAGTTTTGCAGTTCAAACTTGGGGCGAAGAATCATATCAGATGGAATTTATGATTGATAATTTATCACTTACAGATGAAATAACACCAAATTCCATTAATTTAGTAGTTAATTCAAATCTTGTTACAGGTAGTATAGGAACTGGTTATGTCCTTGTATATCCTTTACAACAATCAATTGTGATGTTCGAAATCGAGTTTATTTCAACAAGCAAGATTTATTGGGGTTGTAGATATAATATATTTGGGTGGAGTTTTTTTGATAGTAGAATTGAATCCTCCTTTATGAACTACGATACAGTTAGAATAACTGAAAATTGCAATGAAAGCATAATTTCACCTACCAATGTATCTTTAATATCATATCAAAAATGGGTATCAAAGGATTGGTTAGTTGATAATATTATTGTCGACTCAATAACATATCAATATTCAATTTCAGAAAGTAATATTACTCATAATAAAATTAGCTTTCAGGCTCCTAATTTCGGTAATTCACTTGAAATATCCTATTTTACAATTAATCGAATAAACTATATTTCATTATCAAATAATCAAATAACTCACGATGAGCTACTTCAGATTAATATTGAATCCGAAATTTTAAATGAAGTGCTAGAAATCCAAATAATGAATTCAGCTGAAGAAGTAATCTATTCAAATATTACTACTACTAATCTGAGTGGTTCTACCTTTATTTTATATAGAAATCCCTCTAGTGAAATTGCCCGAGATAATTATACAATACAAGTTTCTTGGCAAAGAGGTGAAAGCATTGGACTTGGCATTTCTTGGTTTCAGATAATTTCCAAACCTACAAAAATTATTTCTCTTGTAACTAATGCCAAAATTGAATATCAACAACCTATTGAATTGTATATTGATTATCTAAATGTTGAAGATAATATTACTATTGATTTTGCTACTGTAACTTACAGTTGGGAATTCGATTCTGATTCAATGGATCAAAATTTGGAAGGTTTTTATTTTGTAATATTCGATCAAATTATTTCACCTGGATTCTATAATTTCACAATTATAAGTAGTAAAACAGACTTCGCTACAGCAACTTATTTGATTTGTATAGAAGTTATTTTTTCAACATTTGATTTAATACTTAACACACCATTTTCAGCTGTTCCTGGAGAAACAATTTCAATCAATTCTATTGCACTGAATAATCTTTCCAAGCCATTACAATATTTGGACCTAAAATTTGAAGTAAATAATCAATATCTACTTCAAACTACTACAAATGAGACAGGTTCTGTGACAATTTATTATCAGATACCATCAAATTATGTATATTCAACATTGAATATTTCATGTATCGTTTTAATGAATGAAACTGAATTACTGATTTCCTCAAAGGAAATATTAGTGGAACTTTATGATATTTCAAGAGCTGTTAAATTGGGCTCTCCAACACATTTTGATTCTTATTCCAAGATGAATTCCACACTCTTTAATTTCTGTATAACGTATCCTTCAATTGGAGAGAAATGGCAAGCTTCTATTCCAAATGGATTTACACCAAAATCTGCAATAATTCTAACAAGTACTGGAAACATAACAGCAAATATTTCCCCAGGAGGTTTGATTACTTGGGAGAGATTGATAAGCGATCAAAATTACTCTGTTGATATTCTTCTCTTAGAGAATCCTATACCCGAATCCCTTTTAGATATAACACAGAGTAAAACCAGCATTTCTATTGAAATAACAATACAAACCAATTCCATTCCATATAATGGTCTTGACATTTCTATTACTAAATCAAGTGATTGGTCAAGTATCACTAATTGGAAATTGTTTTCAAAAGATATTGATATATCGCAAAGTCATCAATTACAAGTTACTGAAACTAGCATAGATTTCAAAGTTGACTCTAGTAATGAAATCTCAATAGTTTTTATGCTAGTTGGTTCAATTGAAAGCATAGTTTCTATTACACCGTCTACAATTATCTTAGGAGTTGGCATAGTTTCATTAACTATTGCTTCAACATTTTTACTTTTCAAGAAAAAGTCAAATGTTTCACTTGATATACAATTATAATTATTATTCAAATCTATTGCCAGATTTCAAAGAGTCTTTTTAGAGATCTAGCTTTTAGATTTTCTGTACGAAATCTAAAAATCCTTATTCGACCAAATCGTTTTTCTTGAACTAGTCCTGCTTTTGTTAAGAAATTTAGATGTTGAGTTGCTGTGCTGTGATTTAGATTTGCTACTCTAGCAATCGCTGAGATATTTAGTTCTTCCATTTCAGCCAGTGTTTTTAAAATTACAACTCTACCCTTTGAGGACAAAACTTCTTCAATAGCATATTCTACTATCTTCTCTGAAACATTAAATTCAGTATTCATATTCTCGTATTCATTTAAGGTTTGATCTTGCATTTTTTTCCTCCAAAAAACTATTACCCTTTCTTATGAAATTGTTCTCTAATGGTAGTTTCAATTATTTCAGCGGAAACATCTGGTAAACTAATTAGAGTTGTTTGGCCTCTTTGCCCTTTACTGCTAAGTCTTGTAGTAATAACGTCACAATTTTGTAAATATTGAATATATTCCCATATTTGTGTATGACTGCGAATCGGCAGATTAAATTCTTCACATAACCCTTTGTAAGTTTCCTCTAATTCTCCCATTGTTAAGTAAGCTTTCTGAGTTGTTCTCAACTTTGCTGCAATAGCGAGTAAAGTTAGCTTTTGTTGAGTTGTTAAATCCTTAATAATCTCTTGTCTAATTACAGGGTGAATAGATGCATTTGCGTGTCTTACATGCTCTGGTAAAACTTTTAATGATTGCCTGTGATCCGCATACATTCCAGCACGTTCTAGTAATTCGATTGCAAATCGCGCATCACCATTCTTTGAGGCAATATCAGCAATTAAACTGATAGCATCATTTGAAACCGAATCTTCATAAAATGCTTCTCTTACTCTATCTGATATTATATCACTTAATTGATCTTCATCATACGCTTCTAAGAAAATGGTATTTTGTCGCAGAGTACTCAATGTACTTTCGTCAAGCATTGTTCTGAAAGCAAAGTCTCTTACAATTGTAATTATAGATACTCTTTCTTTCATATCCAGCTCATCATCTGTTAACCTTGTTAAATCATAAAGCAAATTTGGTCCATCTTTTCGTATTACGAAATCAATTTCATCTAGTGTTACAATGAGATAGAGTTTTTTTCGATTTAGAATTTCAGTCAGCATATTAAGAATTTCTTCTGGAGAGAATCCCCTTACAGGAATGTGTGGATTGAATTTTCTTACTATTTCAAGAAGTGTTAGAAATGATGATCTTGCTCTCCTACAATTAACGTGAACATACTCCAAATTCAAGTTCTTTTGGGTTGAATATACTTTTATCATTTCACCGAATTTTAAAGCTATAGCTGTTTTACCTGTACCAATAGCACCAATAATAG
>DAOUWQ010000444.1 GCA_030667035.1 Candidatus Heimdallarchaeota archaeon
CCACTCAACACCATTAACTGCTTTTTCATTTTTACGAAAGAGAGCACTAGATAAGCGTGCAGTAATTTTTCCCTTAACTTCAGCCCACTCTTCATAAGTTACTAAACAAAGATTTCCTTCAGTTAATCGACATTGAATGTTTTGAACCCATAAACGGTATTCCTTTTCGTCATCTTTTCGAGAACCATACCCTGATCTAATTTGCTGTAATATTTTCTCTCGAGGTTGTAATTCTCCTGTGGGAACAATTAATACAAATTGTTTATCTAAAGCGTTTTCAACACGCGAAAACACTTCATCATTATTTTCAACCTCTGAACTAAACCATTGAGCAAAAAACGCATGCAAATCAATTACTTCTTTTTCACATTTCTTTTCCATTTTTTTATCTCCAGAATATATTTTACGATATAAAACAAAAATTTTTCTCTGAAACCTTGAATTAAAACATGTATGTAATTTAATGTATTATAATGTAAAGTATAAATAGGAGAAGCGAAATAAATTAACTAAGAATGTAAAATGGTGTGTAAAATTGAAACAAGTATCTATTACTGAAGAAGTTAGAAATTTAAAATCAAGTGATGTGGGTGTTCGTAAGAAGGCAGCTTGGTCTTTAGGAGACTTAGGGGATAAAAGAGTTGTAGGACCTCTGGTGACTGCTCTAACAAAGGATCGAGATAGATTTGTTAGAAAAAATGCTGCAAAAGCATTAGCGAAGATTGGAGATCCAAGAGCAAATAAGGCATTAAAATTTGCAAAACAGAAGGATAGAGATCCGAAAGTAAAAGAAGAGGCTGCATATGCGCTTTCTAGAATTAAAGAGCTAAATTCAAAAGCAAAAAAACCAAAGGTAAAAGTTTCTCGAACGGTAGGAAAATTGCGTAATAAAAAACCCCCTTCAAAGAAGGAAATTTCCCAAGTACACACCAAAAGACCCACTGTTAAGAAAAGAAAGAAAGCACCAGTACAAAGAATTACTAAACCAACTACTCGAGTAGGTTCAAAATCAAGAAGTTCTTCAACAATTAGAAGGAGTACATCTAGTTCCTCTGTAAAGAAAAAATCATCTACTAAAAAACCATTGAAAGTTAAATCAAAATCAAAACCTACAGCAAGAACACCTGTACGAAGACCTACAACAAGCAGTCAATCTTCAAGAAAATCAGCTACCGCGAAAAGAACTTCTAATAAATCATCATCTCCAAGAAAAGTTAGTAGCACTGTTAGACCAGGAACAAAAAGGAGCAGTGGTTCATCCAAACGTGTCAAGCGAATTGCTAGCAGCTCATCAAGACCTCTTAAAAGAACTACGAGCAGTTCATCAAAACCAGTCAGACGAGCTTCAAGTAGCACAACAAGAACAGTGGTTAAAGTATCAGGAAGCAAACCTAGCTCAAGACCTGTTAAGAAAGGGGCAAAAAAAGTTTCAACACCTGTAAAGAGTTCCACATCCAAAAGAAAAAGTAGTGATAAATATCCCAGACCTGTTTCTTCAAAGAAGAAAAGAAGAAGGTAAAGTTTAATTAAAAAAAGAAAATAAGTATTGCTGATTTTACTTATTCTCTGATTGCTATTGCCAATTGTTGATTTCGAAGTAAATTTATACTTGGTAAGGTCGAAAGAAATACGCAACCTAGTGCAAATCCGAAAATCATCAGATAATCACCCCAAAAATGCGTAGAATCCAACTCGAAAAATAACATACTGATGAAATATTGAATCAATCGACCCAAGCCTTCTCCACCAAGTGCTATACCAATAATTACTGCTAAAATGATTAAAGCACCTATCTCCAAGATGATCTGAAAGAAAATTTGTATCTTTTGAAATCCGAATGTTCTTTGTAAAGCTATCTCACGTGTTCGTTCAATTATTGAAACAAAAGCTGTCACAAAGATGATTAGAAATGAAATTACCAAAGACAAAACAATTGTTACTTGTACTATGAATAGTTGAGTATTAACCATGTGAACCATACGGTTTTCATAAGTATCTTTCATAATTGCATATTGAATTTGTGTGTTTTCATTTAGGTCTAAGAGCAATGAATCAATGGAAGCAGCATTCATTGAGTCCAAATTGTCTATTTCAATAAAGGCTCTATTTATCGCAGAAAATCCTAGTGTTTTTTCAATAGCAGGTATTAACATGAAGCATGAATTAGGTATATCTAAATCTCGAACAATGCCAATAATTTCAATTTGAAATTCAACCCCTAATAACGAAAAGGTAAAGGAATCACCGACTTCTAGACCCAGAGGTTTAGCAGAATAACTTGAAATAATCCCTTCTTGTGCTGTCTCATTCGAAAACATTGCGCCTTCCTTAAGATTGATGGTATATAAGGTGGAATTAGGTTGCAATCCTCTGAGATCCAGACCATATTCAGGCATATCTGGCATTTCTGCATTACCACTCAAGTAAGGCTCGTAATTTTTTATAAAGTCGTACTCATCGAGAATGCTTTGAATCTCAGCTACAGATTTATAGGAATCGAATCGAGTTTGTACATCCCAATGTACTTGATCATCAAAGTAGTTATCAAATGTTGTGTTAATTGAAGTCTGGGTTTGGATTAAGGCAAAGGAAATTGCTATAGCACTTATAAATGCACTAGTAATTAAAATACCCCTTACACGATTTCGTGAAATATTTCGTAGAGGATATTTGAATGAAATTGGTAATGG
>DAOUWQ010000133.1 GCA_030667035.1 Candidatus Heimdallarchaeota archaeon
AAGAGGATTTACTGTCTTAAATTTAAATAATTTTATTATAAATAATGGGTTATATTTTGGTTTTGATATCTCTCGAGATAGTGTTATCATTGACGATGTAAAATTGCGTGAAATTATATACACTGAATTAGTAGGTCGTTCGAAAAATATTTTTATTGAGGGACATACTTCCGAGTTAATTCCGAATGATTTTGTTGAATCAGTATTTGTTATTAGATGTAATCCTGGTATTCTTAGAGATCGATTAAAAGTATCTCGAGACTATTCAATTGAGAAAATAGATGAGAACATTCAGGCTGAAATAATGGAAGAGTGCTTATTGTCTGTTAAAAATGCATTTCCTTCTAAACCAATTTATGAAGTTGATTCAACAAATAATTCTCCGGAAATGATAGTAGACAAGATTCTTTCTTACTTGTAATTTTAGCTTCAAATATGTTCCAAAGAGTATATTGAAATAGTCAAATATCTATAATAACTACTATAGTTGGTGTTATAGTGGACCAAAAGCAAAAATCTTCTCCTAAAAAAAGAAAGTTTTTTACAAAAACAAATATCACTAAAGTTTTTCTTCCATCATTAGCTTTAGCTTTGATAATTTTATCACCTGTTGTTTTTGAAGTTTTTAGAACACGTCACCAACAAATAAGTGATGTAATTGAAGCTCCACCCGCCCCAAGCAATTGGTTCGACGATATTTTTGGTCCTACACAAGATATTGATCCGGATTTTAATGAATCACAGGGTATTTTGGATGGTTTTACTGATGGCGTTTCAGATCCTGAAATGATTCTATTTCGCGTAACCCCCACAGATGAATTCTTTTATTGGCGATATGAAGCTTATGAAGAATACACTATGGAAGATTGGGATAAAGATCTTACAACGGTTAACTATAATGGGTACTCTTATCTTCCTTCTAATGCTGATGGACAATTTACTGTTACAACTGATCGTGTTTATACTGGAGGTAGTTTTTTCTCTAACTTTCCAGCTCCATATAATTATATTTACGGTGAAGAATTTTCTGATGCTTATACTTTCTCTCCAAGTGATAATTGGTTACCTGATGAAACTTCTTTGGAAGAGGATACTTATGGTGCTATCAGTATTGATGCTAGGTTTAGCAATCAAATAGATAATACCACACTAAGTTATCCTGTTGCATATACAATACAGAATAATACATATATTGAAGACAATAGTGCTGGTTTTACAGTCTTAAATAGTTTAATTTCTGCTGATCCTGAATTGAATAGTAGATATTTACAATTACCTGTTGATTATTCTACATCCGCTCCTCTAACAAGTCAAATAGCAACTGATCTTTTGGATCCTTTTGATACAATATATGATCAAGTTTTTAGAAATATGGTATGGTTAACTAAAAATAATACTTATGATGTTGACATGCTAATGGGACTCTCAGACGAATCACCTGCAGATGGCGAAGATTATGTTGAATGGTTTCTAAATAGACGAATGGGCACTGCAGCTCATTTTGCTTCTTCATTAGCAGTTATTTGTCGTCTTCAAAATATACCCACGAGATTAGTAGTTGGATTTTCATATGGTGATCAAGTAGGTAGCCAGTTTGTAATTCGAGCAAAACACATCCATTCTTGGACAGAAGTATTCATTCCCATTGACAGTTCAACAGGTTATTGGGTAGCTTTTGATCCTTCTCCTCTTATTCCTGGATTAAGAGACCAATATGGTGTAAATACTATTGGCTTTCAAGCAGTTTTTCATTGTTCAAATGAATTCTTTCTTGATCCACAACATATGCTTCGACAGCTTACTTCCCCCTATTTTGTTCCGAATCCTCTCTCTGATGCATGGAGTGTTAATCCATATGATCCGTCCGAAACTTTTGGTCCTTATGTAAATAAAACTGAATCTTTTACTCTTTATGCTTATTTAGGAAATGGTTATGATGAGGACTTTTTGCAATTTCTACTTACTGGGGACCCTGGTAGTTTAGTTCCTATCGAGGGAGAACTTGTTACTTTCATTGATTCTTCTACAAGTACAATTTTAGGTTCAAATTATACTGATGTATCAGGTTATGCTTCTCTAAACTATTCCTATCTAAGTACAGCATCAAGTGGCTTACATTATATTGAAGCTGATTGGATTGGAATTAGAGCTCCAACATATGATCTTCGGTACATTGAAACGAGTTTTGTTGAAACTGGCGTTATATTAACAGGTACAGCTAATATTAGTTCAATAGATTTAATGAACAATTTAATTTCTGTAGATTTAGATTTTCAAACAGATATGCATTATTCAGGTTTCTTTTATTCAGAAACAGCACATATTGCAACCCTTACAAATCAAGTACTTGTTCCCAAAAAAATTCATCTAAAATAGTCTCTTTCTTCAGGTCGAATCAATGTCAGTGCCGAAATTTCTTCTCTTCTAAATTTATATCCCCTAATAATTATTACTGGATATCCTTCATCAGCTTCTCCCATTTGTAACCCTGCAGCAGAACATAATTGATCTGCAATAGATGTAGTGGATGCTTTCAGTTCATAGCCAAATAAATCATTTTTTCCGGAATAATTTAGTAATGGTTCGATTCCAGAACATCCTAATGCAATATTTATTGCTCCTAATCTAAATGGTCTATTATGTGTATCTGATATAATAATTGCAACTTCTTTCCCAGTTTCTTTCTCAATATATTCCCTAATTTTTTTTGCTGATTTATCAGAGTCTCGAGGTAATAGGGTTACATAATTCTCTCCTTTTACATTTGATTTATCTATTCCACTATTTGCACACACAAATCCATGCTTTGTTTCAGTTATTAATACACCATTTCTAAATTTGCATATTTTCTTTGCTTCTTTTAATATTATTTCAATATGTCTAGGATCTTTATTTGATTGCTTTCCCATTTCAATAGCAAAATCAGATGGATTAACTTCCTCTAGATCCACAATTTGACCTTCTGCTCTTGATATAATCGTTTGTGCAATAACAAAAATATCATTATTTTCAATTACTTGATCCTTGAGAGTCTTTAAAATAATCATACCAATATTATCGTTATTTTCGATTATTGGAAAATTAGCAATTGGAATGATATTGATCATTTGTTTAAACCAACCTTTGAAGGAAAATAGAAAATGAAGATTCTGGTATTGCAGAATCTTTGATATACATTTTAGACAGTAATTTCAATGCCTAATCGACGTACTAATTCTTTGTATCGATTTCTAACAGTTACTTCAGTGACCGTTGCTGTTTCAGCAATTTCTCTTTGGGTTCTTCTTTCACCTTCAATAATTCCTGCGATATAAATCGATGCTGCTGCTAAACCGGTTGGATCTTTTCCTGCAGTTAATCCATTTTCTTTTGCTTGATCAATTATTTCAATGGCTCTTTGTGCAGTATGCCCGGATAGCCTTAGTTCGGCACTGAATCGAATTATGTAGTCATTTGGATTAGCTAATGGAATTCTAATTTGCAATTCCCTTACAATTAATCTATAACACCTACCCAATTCTTTCTTTGAAATTCTGCTGTTCTTTGCAATTTCATCCAAAGTTCTTGGCACTCTTCTAATTCTTGCTGCTGCATAAACAGCTGCTGCGATCATTGCTTCTATACTTCTTCCGCGAATTAGATGTCTTTCAATTGCTTTACGATATATTACTGCAGCGGTTTCTTTTACAGTTCGTGGAATACCAATTTGAGAACTTAGCCTATCAAGTTCACTCATAGCATAAGCTAAATTTCTGTCCATTGAAGAATGGACTCTAGTTCTTATTTGCCATTTTCTTAGTCGGTAGATTTGTGCCCTTCTTCTAGGTGAGAGTTTTTTACCATATACATCTCTATCTTCCCAACCTATTTGAGTTGCTAAACCTTTATCATGTACCGCAAAAGAAGTTGGCGAACCAACTCTGCTTCTTTTATTTCTCTCTTCAGAAGTAAAAGCTCTCCATTCTGGTCCCTCATCTATGATATGCTCATCAATAACTGCCCCACAGTTAGTACATATTCTTTCTCCTCTTGTAGAATCACTGATTATTTCAGTTGATCCACATTCAGGGCATGCTACTTGAGATTTTTCTTTTTCTTCTTGAATTTTATCATCAGACATTAGCTAACGAACCACTCCTATAAATAATATAAATATCTCACCTTTGAACTAGCTACCCAATTTGTGGAGTTTTATAATGGAATTTGTACCATATATAGAAGAGCAAATTAGCTAAGAAGATATTACTTTTTAGTAAAATAGCCCCACTGGGTCTGTTGGTATTTGGGTATTTTCTCGTTCGGGAAAGACTTTTATATTACTTCTACTCTTTTTGTTAGAACTTCATATATAAAAGTTTCGAAAAAATATTTATTTTTGAGTGTTTTTTGATAAGAAAATTTGTTGTTTTGCAAAAAAAAGTAAAAAATCGGACGCATATGCGCCCAATAGATTTTTTATGATTTCAACTTTGGATCTAATGCATCTCGTAATGCATCGCCCATAAGATTGAATCCTAGGATCGTAATAAAGATCATCATAGCAGGCCAAGTGGGCATCCACCAATAGGTCATAAGGTTGTCTCTGTGATAGGATAAATCATCACCCCATGTGACTGCGGTGGGATCACCTAAACCGAAGAAAGCCAAAGCTGCTATAGTCATTATTGTATTTCCAATGCCTAAAGTTGTAATGACAATTACCGGTGAGAGTGAGTTAGGAATAATATGTCTGAAAATTATTCGCGCGTCTTTTGCCCCTAAAGCTCGTTCAGCTTCAATGAACTCGGTATTTTTCAGTGACAGAATTGTGCTTCGCACAATTAAACTAGTGCCACCCCAACCGATCAAGGCAAAGACGATAATGACGATCATATAGATACCGCCCGGTACTGCACTTGCACTATCTCTAAAGATAGCTACAACGAAGATAAATAAGATAAATCCAGGCATAGCTGAAATGACTTCATTGATTCTTTGAACAATATCATCAAACCAACCGCCATAGTAACCTGAAAATGCTCCAATGATCACTCCAATGGTACTTGTTGTTAATTGTCCTACAAAACCAAGTACTAGTGAGAAAGTAGAACCGAAAAAGGTTCGAGATAAGATATCATAGCCTCTTGTGTCTGTACCGAATGGATATTGTGCACTGGGTGATAGTGTTTGATCTCCAGGGATAATATATTTAGGATGAGCCATTATACGCAAGAACTTTTCAGTGCCTGGTATCCAAATTTCAATGTAGTAGTTATTTTGATCCCAAAGATCGCCTGTCGGATTGTTTAAACCGAATAGAGCATCATATTGTTGGATAACAAAAGCAATAACTGCTATGATGATCAAAAATGCTACCATATAAAATCCAAACATACCCATGGAATCTTTTCGCATACGCCTCATTACAAGAGACCATAGATTTGACCCTTCAACTAGTTTGATCTCATCTAGAATTCTTGCTTCTCTATCGACGCTTGTTTCGTTTACCGTTGCCAAATTTGATTTCC
>DAOUWQ010000463.1 GCA_030667035.1 Candidatus Heimdallarchaeota archaeon
AAATAATTGGGAGGCAGGCACCATACTCGAAGATGAATGATGCCCAACCTCAATTTGACCCCCGCAACTATAGTTGCGTATACCAGCTTGACATAATTAAATCCCATTGCCGATGTTTTTCTTCTTCGAAAAATTCAGGCAAACTGGGGTGTTTGGATGCTTCTTCAAGAGAAACACCATTATCTTTTAGCTCTTTCAATTTCTCAAACATATTAGAGAAATATTCGCGTGATGTTTTGATAGAATCTTTCTCAACGACTGGACCATGACCTGGAATGACTTTCTTAGGATTAAGGTCCTCGAACATTTTAAGAATAGCAATGCCTTTGTCATTCATTCCTGCTAGCATGCATCCAGAATTTTGTGCATGTTCGCAATTAAAATTATCACCAGCAATTAGGATATCTTCAGGCATATAGTACAAGAAAGCAGAACAGTCAGTATGACCACCTATTACTTTGAAAAGTATCTGTTGATCTGGTGAGCCAAGTTTCATTTCATCGGAAATTGTTAAAGTTGGAGGATATAATTTAGCAGCTAAATAATTTGGAGCAAAATCGTTGTGCCAAGAATCTGAAAGATCAAATTCACCCTTTGCACTTTTTTCTTTAATGGCATTTATAAATCCTTGACGATATTCCTTACTTAACTTTCCTTCCTTTTCTAATTCATAATGATCATCAAATGCTTTTTGTGAAGAAATTATTGGTAAATCTTTGAATGCTTCTGCTCCGAAAGTATGATCGCCATGATTATGGGTTAAAATAAGATACTTAGCTTTTTTATTGTATTTCTTTTCCATCTCCTCACGGAATTTTTTGCGTCTTGTGCAACACGACCTGCATCAATAAAAACTAGCCCTATATCACTATTTATACAAATAATATTACCTTCATTTATTCCTGTACCTGTTTTTCTGTGAACGACGACATTTTCTGTAACTTCTATATGTTGTATTTTTGCTTCGCTCAAAAAAATCACCAATTTTGATATTTATACTAAATCTCCATGTATTCTTAATAGATTTTATATTAGTGAAGCTATATAAGAATTCACATAATTTTCAGAATTGTTTCTCAATAAAATAAGAAGAAAAACTCTTTTTTTTGGAAAAGGGTCAACTTTGTTATTAATTAAAATTGAAAAGAGAAAGAAATTTAGAAGTTTTTTATAATGGCAGGAAAATCAAATGAAACTTTGTTCGTATAGAGTGGTTTAAGAGAATATTCAGGGAAGCGAGGGCTAATAACCAGTAAGGGGTATTCATTGGATGGGAAAAAGTTTCTCAAATTTTCTATTTCAGCAGTAGTTAATTTTCGACCTGTTAATCGTAATAAGGTTCGATGAAGACCAGGCTTTATTGTTGAAAGCAAAGAATCGTAGTCAAGATCAATAGTTTGTAGGGGTAATTCAATTACATCCATTGGTAGAGAGGTCAAAGTGTGAAATTGTACTTTGCTAAAATTTGATTCAATGTCTATCATTAAATATCCTTTTGGTTCTATGAATTCTACAAAGCTTGTTCGTTCAATTGAACCAGGATAAACAACTAAGCCATCAAATAGAATTTGTGCACGATGAACGTGCCCAGAAATAACTAGAGAAACATCTTTGAAAGCAGCGGTAATATTAATTGCTCCATGTTTCTTTCGAAAAACAAATTGATGTGGACCAAACGTTGCACCTTCAAATAATTGATGACACAGTACGATATTGGGTTTATTATGTTCAGTAAGTAATAATTTATTGATTTTTTCCGCAACGGATTGTGGATCAGTTCGTATGAAGGGAAAACCAACAATAGAACATTGATCTAAATCAACTTTTGATAACTTATTGAAGAAATGGCTTCTTTTATGAAAGCTCAATAAAGATTCAGGCAACTTAGCTCGCTCGTGATTTCCAGGGATAACCAGAAAATCAATGTCCTCAAGTAAAATCCTCTCAACCAATTCATATGATCTTTTTAGAACCTTTTTTCGAGGGGCACTTCTATTGAAAAAATCACCGGCATGTAAAATAGCATCTACTTTTTGCTTTCTTGCTATAGCAATTATTTCTTCAAATTTATTGAACATACTTTCATAAGTAAATTTTCGAGCTTCTGCAGATTTGCCCGATTCATATCCAAAGTGTGTATCTGCAATTGCTAATAGACGCATACGTAAGTTATCCTCTACCATCTAAAATATTTTTACTTTATAGCTCACTATTTTTTACTAATTCTTTTTTTCCCAAGAAGTGTGAATGTTTATATATAGCGTATACTATATGTGATATAGTATTGGGTGTATAATATAACAGCAATACTAAACAACATAACAAAAAAGGCGAATACTCGTGTTAAAAAAAGTAAAATCATTCCACCCGGAAGCATTAATCGGTGATGACCACTTTAGAACATACGTTGAAAGCTTTGAATCAGAATTGCTACGAGGTATATCTACCGTAACAGTATTACAAATCCTCAAACGATATCCCGATGAAGGAATCTATGGATATCAACTACTTAAACAATTGGAACAAGAAACAAACAATGTCCTGATAATTGAGGAAGGAACAT
>DAOUWQ010000205.1 GCA_030667035.1 Candidatus Heimdallarchaeota archaeon
ATGATTTTGAAGAAGTAGCCACCTTAGAAGCTTGGATGAGAAACCCTACAAAAATATGGAAAATGTACCAGGAAAACATTCATCGAATATTCGATGCAAACCCTAATGCCGCACACAAGGCATTAGTAGATTTGGAAAAGAGTGGATATTGCGATCATATTATTACTCAGAATGTTGACTCCTTACATCAAAAAGCAGGCTCGAAAAATGTTATTGAAGTTCACGGAAATCTAGCTAGGATCAAATGTATTACCTGCGGTAAATCTCAACAATTAAATGAAACACCAAAAGTTGTACCTCCTATGTGCCCTTGTGGTGGTATGATGAGACCTGACGTTACCTTGTATAATGAAACATTGCCCGAAGATGAAATTACCAAAGCTTTTGATATTGCAAATAAAGCAAATTTAGTTTTGATCGTAGGAACAAGTGCAGAAGTGTATCCAGCTGCTGGATTACCTATGATGTCTAAAAGGATGGGTGCAAAAATAATCGTCTTTAATTACGAAGAAACTGAACATGTTAGTATTGCGGACTCGTATATTGAAGGAAAAAGTGAGGAAACATTATCATTGTTCACTGAAATGCTTCTAAGGTGATAAATAGACATTGGGGATAACTTTTTAATAAAATTCAATCGGAAAATTTACATTCAAGAACTAAATCATTTGATAGTATATCATTGGAGTAAAGCAAAATGAAAACTTATCTTGCAATTTCATATGTGGGACCCTATCTCTTAGACGAAGAGGGTAACATCATTGATGTTCGTTATTTTGAGCTCGAACCAACAAAAATTGCTGAAAAATTAATCGAGTTGGATGGAGGAGAGCTACCAAAAGAATTAGCTGAAATGCTAAAGGAACATAAAAGTGATGAAATTTCAGTTCAACGTCCGGACATTGGAAGGACACTCTCCGGAAAAGGATTCAAAATTTTAGGAAATTACGATAACCCAACAATCGATAAATTTTACAAAGAAATCGTGGATCAAGTTGTAAATGCTGGTATATTCTCTGATGATTACAAATACAAAAGATTTCTACGAGAAGTTAATCTTCTAGTAACTCGAGAAAGAGTTAGAAAAGCAGCAGAAAAGAGAGATAGATTGGTTGTTCATGCGATCGAAACTATAGATGATTTAGATAAAACACTTAATTTATTCGCTGGTAGATTACGTGAATTTTATGGTATGCACTTTCCAGAATTGGTTGATGCAATAGAAAATCATAATACTTTTGCAATAATCGTTAGCAAAACTGGCGACAAGTCAAATATTGATAAAAAATTACTTGTTGATGAACTTCATCTTCCTGCTAAAAAAGCTCAGAGTTTGCTTGATGCAAGAGAAAAATCGATGGGGTCAACACTCCTTGATGGCGATATTGAAATCATTAAAGATCAAGCAAAAGTTGTAGCTGACTTGTATGTTAGAAGAATAGCGCTAGAGAAGTGGATGGAAGAAACAATGACTACTATAGCACCAAACATTTGTGGTGTTACAAGTGCTCTTATTGGTGCTCGATTAATAGCATTAGCCGGTAGTCTTAGAGGTCTTGCTTTATCTCCTTCAAGTAAAATACAAATACTAGGTGCTGAGAAAGCACTTTATCGTACAATTAAAACAGGTGCACCACCTCCAAAACATGGTATTATTTTCCAAGACCCAAAATTGAATCAATCAAAATGGTGGCTAAGAGGAAAAATTGCTCGAGTAATTGCTGGAAGGTTATCAATAGCTGCTCGAATGGATTTCTTTGAGGCTGCTGATAATTCTAAAGAAATTGCCAAAGTTTTGGAAGCAAAAATCAATGAAATAAAAACTAAATATCCTGAACCTTCTGATAAACCGAAGAGAGTTCAAACTCCAAGAACGAGACCGCAATCTGGTTCAAGACCAAGACAGTCTGGTAAATATAAAGGCGGAGGACGTCCCCCAAGAAGAAGATAAAGGATTTGAAGGTGAATTACATGGAAATTGAGAAATACAAATCATTTGAGGAAATTTATAATGTGTTCTTTCGAGATGGGTCCAGACGTATTGCTACTAAAAATCTAACACCAGGTCTTCAAGTCTACGGTGAAGAATTGGTACCAGATGGTAAAGATGAATATCGTTTATGGGATCCAACAAGATCAAAATTAGCTGCTGCTCTTGTTAAAGGATTAAAAAAATGCCCCATTATTCCAGGAGTTAAGGTCCTCTATTTAGGTGCTGCTTCAGGAACCACTCCAAGTCACGTATCTGATATTCTTGGTAAGCAAGGGTTCGAGTTCTGTGTGGAATTTTCACCAAGATCAATAAGGGATTTAGTTTTTCTTTGTGAGAAACGGGAAAATATGCTCCCCATCCTAGATGATGCTCGCATCCCTCGTAATTATGCAAATGTTGTTGATCAAGTTGATGTCGTCTATTGTGATGTTGCTCAACCGGATCAAGGGAAAATTATCACTGAGAATGCAAAGATGTTTCTCAAAAAAGGAGGTTATCTAATGCTTGCTGTTAAGTCTAGAAGCATAAGTGCTACAAAGAATCCTTCTGTAGTCTACAAACAACAAATGAATATCATCGAAGCTGAAGGGTATGAGAATATAGAAGCAGTAGATTTACATCCACTCGAGAAAGATCACGCAATGATTCTCGCCAAATATTAGTTAACCTTGAGAGAACCACAAACAAAGAACTAATAAATAAAAAAATGCTCTATAATACTAATCTAAAAACAGTGATAATTAGACCACTTGCATATCATGGAGTACGAGAAACTTGGCAAACTCACTAAAGCTCTTAAAAAAAGTATTCAAGGACAGAAAAGCAGTGTCCGAGACTCTTGCAGCAATTATGATGATTTTTATGTTTGTAGCAGCTATTGGTGTTGTTTGGGGATATTTGTATCCGACTTATAAACGGTTTCAAACAGATAATGCGATGAATAGTGTTGCTTCATATATGCTAGGTATCGATAATGAAATGTATGATTTACTAAGTGATGGTCCGGATTCAACAGCAGCAATAAATATTGATAATTTCTTTGGGTATTATCTGTATGAAACAGGAAAAAATGCTTCTTTACAATTTACCGATGAAGGTGGTACATTTAGCAATACTTACGATTACAATAATATGGGTGCATTTGCTTTTTGGATGATTGGAAGACAAGGTAGTGACATTCCTGTAAATACTCACAAATATTTGAAAGGTCCAGACTATCAAAATAACTTCTTTGTAAATAATTCAGATTCAACCTCTTATCAGGGATTAACAAACCTTACTTTAACTAGACCTGAAACAGATGTAATGAAAATCGAATTGAATTATCGAGTCAGTTTGTATTATTGGTATGATCAAGCAAATGACGTTCTAACAGTAACGATTAATTTGCTAGTAATTGATATAATTGGAACAAAATTTATGATTAGTTCTTATAACATTCTGAATATAGACTATAATGAATCAGAGACAATATTTACCGATTCAACGACCATTAGTACTGACTTCTATGTTGATGGGTCAATAGCACCTGGATTCGATCCCTATGAAAGAGTGCTGAATTTTGTTAAACCAGCTGCTGTAGGTAGCTATGATGTAAATATAGAGGTAATAACAAATTATTTCATATTTTATAATTGATTAATTAAGCAAAGACCGAAGATTTTATAACTAAGAATTTCTGAGATAGCTTTACCTATATTATGCTAACTTTTAAATACGGATTTTGTTCCGAAAAGCATACAGTTAGTGAATTAAGCTGGAGATTGTAGCAAATGGTAAAAATTCCTGCAAAAATGCGTACCCATTGTCCAAAATGTGGAAAACACACTACTATGACCGTCAGACAAGAAAAAGGCGGAAGACGTGGTATCGGTATGGTAGCGGGTACTAGACGTGCCAAAAGAAATAAAAAAGGTTCAGGCAACAAAGGAAAGTACTCAAAGAAAGCTATCAGCCAATCTAAAATGGCTTCAAAGACATCAATAAAAGTTGATTTACGTTTAACATGCGATGTATGCAAGGCTACTTGGGTAAGAAACTATCCAAGATCACGTGGTGTAGAGATAGTTAAATCAGCATAATTGCTGCAATTGTTGGGATGTTATTATTCCCAAATTCTTTCTTCTTTTCTATGTTTTTTATCCTTTCTTAGCAAAGAAAACTTAGTCATTTTATTTAGGTTATACTATAGATTATTACATACTGAAAGAGTTGTATGTAAAATGACTTCAAAATACCCAGATACATTTGTTAAAATAATTAAGGAACATAAATTGAAAGGTGGAGTACTAATTCAATGCTTCCCAGGGCAAGGGCTAGTAGGTCGTATGGCCGGAATGCATCTAATTGATTACTTCGAAGCAAAAGAATCTGCAAAAATATATTCAAGTTATTTCCCGCATCTAGTGATCTTCCAAGGAGATTTAGGTAAATTGATTCATGCGGAACTTTACGCAATAGAATCCACTAATCCACCAATACTTGTTCTCACTGGAGAAAGTCAGCCACAGGAAGGACCTGATGGAATGTTTAGGGTAATAAATGCCACTTTGGATTTAGCTCAAGAATGGGGGGTCGAATCCGTAATTGCTATAGGTGGTTTTAGACCTGCTGATGTAAAAACA
>DAOUWQ010000171.1 GCA_030667035.1 Candidatus Heimdallarchaeota archaeon
AGTGACATTAAATTCCCAAATACTCCTCTACGTTCAATTTCATCTTGAAGTTCAGAGGGAATCGCTTTATCCTTCATTTCTCCGATTTCAGATTTACCAAGAATATTTGCTTTCAAGGTATAGAATTTTGAAGGACCAAAGGGAGCAGGAATATGGTCTACAATTTGATATTTGATTAGAGTCTTCATTATTTTTGATATAAATTGTGGAGTCTTCTCAGTTAGTTTAGCAAGTTGTGCTCCAGATCTTGGATCGTCTAATAATAATTCAACCATCTCTTTTTGAGTATCAGTAAGAATTTTAATAGATTGTAATCCAACAACTGCTAATGTAGCATCATCAAGTCTTAGTAAATCTATTGATGAAGATTTACTAGCTTCAGTGATGTTTTTCAGAAAGTTATTTATCTCATTTTGGAAAGATTGCAATTGACTCTTCTCCTAGCATGATTAGTAGACACTAATAAACTATTATGGTTGATATTGTTTATAAATTTTAGGTCATATGTTATAAAACAAATTTACTGAGGAAAAGACTAGTTTTACTACTAATTTTATCATTTCATTGGTGTTTAGGTCGTCGGATATAGACAACAGCAATGGTCATTACTACCCCACTAACAAATCCAAAAATGACTATTTGGTTAATTGGATTTGAAATAACATCTGCAATATCAGAAAGGAATGGTAGAATTGATAAAATTAAAGCCGATACACGTTGTGGAGTTTCTGAAGCAAATACAGTAGTTACTGGAGAAACTTCGGTACGATATTTGTATGGAATAGCACTGCCATAAATTCATGTTTTATCACTCAAGATTATACAACTATCTATTAGTGCTTCAGTAAAAAGTGTTCGAGCAACGGCATCCTTAGCTTCGCATATTGAGAGAAGTTGATATTGATCATCTTGTAAGAAATCTTCATTGAAAAGTA
Source organism: Candidatus Heimdallarchaeota archaeon (assembly GCA_030667035.1). Classification (GTDB taxonomy): domain Archaea; phylum Asgardarchaeota; class Heimdallarchaeia; order JABLTI01; family JABLTI01; genus JABLTI01. Next base: position 936 of record DAOUWQ010000171.1, read on the forward strand.
ATAGTGAATCGAATATTGGCGTTACAATATCAATGTCTTGCGAATTTAGGAATGCTTCTTTTAGTAAAGTTAGATAATCCCATTGATAAATGTAGGAAGTTCCTAAAAATGTTAAAGGATCATAATTGGCTATCCAATCGGGTAATAAAATGTCTGGTGCCATATCAAAAAAGTTGACATTAACAACAATATTTTCTGCACTATAATAGTAAGTTTCATGTTCTGTAGGATTTGTATTTCCAAGAATTGTTTGCTTGGGGATACCCATTGTAGATCGATGGGTCATTAAATCAAATAACTCAGTAATAGATAGAATTGTGCTTTGTACTTGATCATTCAAATAGGTCATCTTTTCTGTTCCAAAAACAATCAAGTCGGATTGCGCTTTAATTATAAAGTCCATTACTGACATTGTACCAGTAAATTGGTCAAGACCTTCCGGTAAAACATCTGGGTTGATGATCAAAGCATCATTTATTAAAGGATTATTAACTAAGCTTTCATCAAGTGCAGTACCAAAATATGGGCTAAAAACAAATGAATGATCATTTCTTTGAGTTTTTAATATTTGTTCTAATATAGTGAAAGATTCTTTTTCGAAACCCTGTAAATAATCATCATCAGTAAATGAGTGAGAGAGTATTTTATAGATATCCATTAAACCTCTAATATCACCTGCACCTTGATAAGTTCGCGTACCAGTGATTTTCAAAGGAGATTTATCATTACGGTATGCATAAAGATCATTTTCTGAACCTTGAGAGTCAACAAAATATTCTTCCCAGTAATATGAATACCCTTGATACAAATCAGGTAATGAAGTCCAACCATCATTATATTGAGGGTTAAAGACATATGTAACATGATTATGAACGTAGAAAATATGTTCAAAATAGGAATCAATTATTTCACGATAAATTTCATTAGCCAAAGGATCAGATATTATTTCATAAGAATGGTGTTCTGTATCCCAACCATAGGAATGTTTTGCATTTGCTTTTTCGATTTGCTCAAGATATAAATTAGCGATCTGTGGTGAGGTAAAGAGAAGCCTCTGTAAATCTCCGTGGTCAGGAGTGAAAATATCAGTTGTTGCAAAAGTACCATTTCTAGCGGAATCTTTGAATATCTGCCAATTAATCCAATTCTGATAATCACTATGAATTTTTGACGAACCTATTCCTGCAATAGCAAAATCAGGATCATATAAAGCATATTTATTGATAGCTTGCCACCAGTCACTTATTTGATCAGATAAAGTAAGAAGAACAGATTTTTCGTAGAAATTAAAGTAAGGCATGAATTCAACTGCTCGAAGAATCTTTGAACCTAAAACAAGTGTATCGCCTAATAAAGAAATTTCTTCTTGAATAAAAGAGTTGTATTTTGTGCGAATTAATACATTCCAATATTCTCCAAAGGTATCTTCATTAGAAGATAATGTATTTAAAACACTTAATAAGAAATCACTATTAGCTACATTTTTGTACAGAGAATGAATAATATCATATGTCATAAAAACCCAATCGCGATTGAATTGTTTATGCTCCTCCATTGTTCCAATAAATTGTAAAGAAGTTGAAACATAATTGTTCAATAAGAGATATTGTAACGATACATCTTGTGCCAAACCATTAAGCCATAATTGTCCATCAAGATTTTTGAAACCTTCCTGACCATTTGTTAAGTCACTCAAATCACCAAATTGAGAAAGGTTATATGGATCTTGTACGTTCCAAACAAAAATACCCTCCTTTTCATTAAAAAGTGAAGTAAGTGAGGAAGTTGCTGTTTTAATTTGATTAATTAAATCCCCGTCTGAGAAATTATAATCGTTAGTATCTAAGGAATTACTTTGATTGATGGAAACCCCGATAACTTGTCCAGTAAGGAAGATAATAATAACTGAAGTGAAAGTAATCACTTTTTTCCTTGAAATAACTAAGGGGGTCATCTAAGTAACTGCCTCAAATTTTACTTATCAGATCTGATTTATTTAGTTATATTAACAAATAATTATAAGCTTACTGCTTAATAATTGCTTTTATCTGATTTTTTAACGTTCAAAAAAAATTGAATAACTTTAAAAAATGCTGTTTTAATAATAAAAAATAGAAAAAAGAAGAAAAGTAACTAGAAATATGATTCCAGTTTTCGCTATTTCTTTTTAGATACGAGAGGATTGCTGTCGCGACCTTCTCCATGGATTTCAACTAAACCAGCGCGTTCAAGTTCTTCAAGCCATTTCTTAGCTTGTGCAGGAGCAACACCTGCTTTCATAGCAACTTGATTAATACGCATTTCACCAAATTCTTCAAGATCCTTAAGAATTATGTGTCGAGGTTCAGATTCTGAGAGTTTATCAAAAGATCTCTTTTCCTCTTCGAGTTTTTTATAATCTTTTTGAAGATCTTCAATTTTCTTTTTAGCAATACTTAAATCTTCAACAGAGCCCTCTAAGCGAGTGATTTCAAGCTCGTTTTGAGATAAACGATGTTCGTAATCTTTGATTTTTTCTTTATTTGCTGCATCAACAGACTTGAGGTCTTTGATTTCATCATTTAGTTTGGAAATATTCTCGTCCTTTTCTGTTGCAGCAGTTTCAAGTTGTTTTACTTTATCTGTAAGAGGAGTAATTTCTGATTCTTTTTCAGCTAAATTTTTTTCAAGTTCTGAAATTTTTTGTTTTAGTTCAGCTGGGTCTTCTTCTACTTTTGGTTCTTCCATTTCTACTTCGGGCGTTTGTGGGGGTTGATCTTCTGACATTTTCATTGACCTCCAGTTCAACATTCAATTGTTAGACAAAAACACTACAATTGAGAATTTCACCGTATTCTAGTATTACTATTTGAATTGAGTTTAAAATCATTTGGTTATCAACATGACTTAACTAAAATTGAAAATGAATTCAGCATTTACCAAAGGACTCTAATTATAATTTATCTTCAACCAGAAAAGGAACTAATAACATTATCAATGACATAATCTATCATATCTAAATTTGCTGAATCTTGAGTGAGAGTATCTCCTAAACCAATTGAAAGAGTTTCACCTAATTCTTCAACCAAATCATAAATAGCTGTTTTTTCTGTATAACTACTTCGAGCAACAAGATGCCAGTTATTATCAGGATTGGAATACATTACAATAATAGACATCTGATTTTTACTTTGGATGGTAAATATATTATCACCGTATATTGATGAAAACATCGTGTTTAATGCAACCATTAGTCCTGAGAACAAAACATCCTCTTCCCACTTTTCTTGATCATTACGATTTGGGGACCAAAGTAATTCACCAGAATCCAAAACCAACAATGTGGAATCTAAAATTGTATTTGGATTGTTATCTGTGTCGCTCAATATTAATTGCCTTCTACTTTTCATAGCATTTTTGAGACTTTTAATCGTTTTGTATAGCTCTAAAAGTTATTTCTCAATTGAATATAAAAAATTGTTTGAAGATAAAGAAAAGGAAAAAGGGAAAATCCCTTTTATGATAATTTCTTAGAATGTGATTAAGGTCAAGGGTGGATCCATGAACAATCCTGATATAAGTTCAAGTAGGAAAGCAATAAGGAACAACAATAAAATGGATATTAACGTGATCCACATTGCCCATTGCCAGTATTTATCCGAAGACCCATCATGATATGGTATGACAGTAGAGTTAGTTAAGAAATATCTTATTATTAAAATGAACCCAATAGTCATCAAAATGTAAAACATCGGGGCAAATTGGTATCCTAAAGTTAGTACTTGAGCGATAGCTTCCGCAACGGCAACAAGACCAATTAGTAAAACTATTGAAATTAGTAATATTCTAAAGAAGTAACCAATTGTTAATTTCTTACGACCAGTGACAAATCTCATACTAAGATAGAGAGTCAATGTAAGAACTAAGACTGATATGACGATTATAAGCCACCATTCCCAGGAATCGAAATTTATAGATATAGGTGCC
>DAOUWQ010000321.1 GCA_030667035.1 Candidatus Heimdallarchaeota archaeon
AATAGCTACATCCCAAAATAAGCCGAATGGTATAACTTTCATACCAAAAGAGAAAATCAAAGAATTTCTAAAACCTTTACCTGTAAGACGAATTAGTGGCATAGGACCCAAATCTGCAGAACACCTGAAGCAAAAACATGGTGTAGAAACTATAGGCCAAATAATGAAATTGGAAACAGAATACGAAATGATTAGAAAATATGGAAGTTTGGGGAAATTTTTCTTTAGAGTAATTTCCGGTGAAGGCAGAACAATTCTAAAACCCAATGACTATTTTGGTGCTAAATCAATCAGCAAAGGTAGAACGTTTTATGGATATCTTGAAGATGGGGAACCAATTACTGCTGAGAAATTATTACCAAAACTCATTGATCAAGTTCATGAACGTTTAATTAAAAGATTTTTCAGATTCAAGACAGTTACTCTTGAGATAAAATTACAAAATAGTTTCAAAAACTTAAACAAAAGCAGGTCTTTCTTAGCTGCAAATGATGACAAAGAGAGAATAACATCTACTGTTTTTGAATTGCTGGAAGAATTCAGAAATACACATAAAGATGAACCTATCAGAAAAGTCGCTGTAAGAGTATCTAATTTTGAAAAACGAGATTCAAAACAAAAATCAATCACAGATTTTTTTGACGAAAAATAATCAATATTCAGTTATTATTTCTTTAGTTTCTTTATACCATAACGAACTTTAACTGCTGTTCCACTTTGAAATGCAGTTATATATTCAGCAGAGAGTTTAGCTCTACCAACAGCCAAGAGCTTGTCCTCTTCTGAGACAACAACAACTTCATCTTCTGGTTGAATATCTGGGTCAACATTTACAACGTGTTTAGCAAAAACATTTCGACCATCAGCAATAAATTCTGCAACATCAGTTTGCACAACAACTCTTCTCTTTGGATTTTTAGTTTCTTGAATTATTCTTTCTGCTCCTGCTAATCCAAGGGAATAAGCTCCATCTGTAGGTCTCAAAGTTGCTAACCTTTGTCCGTTATAGATAATTTCCCTAACCTTTTTTGTTCTTTTAGAAAAGGTTACTAAGATACCTTCTGGAGCTAATATATCTGCAAATTCCGAACCAAATTGGTATTGAGCGATCGAACGTAATTGTCTTATTGTCCAATTATCTGGTTTTGAACCTTAAGTTTTAGGAGCCAATTTTTACACCACATCTTTTACTATTCTATTTCTTATTCTAATTAATTTTCACATCGAATACTATATGATTCATGCCAGGTGAAAATTTTTTCACCCGTTTAAAGGTTATTTCTTTAGTAGTTCTTATTTCTTGCTCAATAAGAGCCTTTATTTTTTTAATCATAGTATCTGTTTCTTCTTCTTTAGCTGGAACTATTTCATGGAAATGAATTGTTCCTCCCTTCTTACATAATCTAATTGCCAACCTTTTCTGTTGATCATCACCTTTAAAATAACCAAAGAGTACTCTGTCAGCTTGGTTTTGGAACTCAGATAAAACTGTTCGATTATCACCAAATAAGGCAATCATTCTATTCTCAATTTTATTCAGCTTGATATTTTTTTTAAGATATCTAAAAGCCAAAGGATTTATTTCTGCGGCAATAATCTTTATGGGTTCACTATTTACAGCAAGAGGTAACGAAAGATTTCCAACGCAGCTAAACATATCAATAATGAATTCATTTTTTTGTACTATATCGATTAATCTTTTTCTTTCTCCATGATTACCTGGAGAAAAGGTAAGCTTAGCTGCATCAATATTAAATTGACAGCTTAATTCTTTGTGAATAGTTTCAGAGTCTGTATCTCCTGCCAGATGGGTAAATTCTGGTGTTCGGATAATATCTCTTGTTGGACCTACTTTACCAAAAACAGAGCGAGCTTTTCCCTGTTCTACTTGTAGAAACGCTTCACCAATAACTTGCTTAAAATCAAGGAGTTGTTTAGGTATTGAAATAATTAGAACGTCTCCAATATACCACCAACTGTGCGGAATATAAGAGGAAAGATTTGATGGGATTTGGTCTTCAAGTAATTTGTGAATTTCAGCTCTTTTACTATCGCGACCACGAATCAACGAAATCAGCCCTTTGAACCATTCTTTTGCAAAAGATCAATCAAGTATTTAGAAATATATTCGACGCTACTCTTTACTTCAGTAGACATTTCTTCCAAATAAGTAAGAGATACGGGTTCGATACCAATAAATATTCCAGAAATATCTTTCAAGTAGTGCTTGAGATACTTCATATACATAGTCATTGAGACTTGGTGGGGAGTTACCATATATGCATCATCAATATCCTTCTCAGTGAAAACCCTGATTGTACCGGGCTTCTCATCCATCTTTGCAGCATCAATCACCAAAAGAACATCTGGTTTAAATTTTTTAATCACTCCAGTAAAAGCTTCAGGAACAGGACCTGCGTTAATAATTTTGATGTTTTCAGCGAATTTTTTCGTTTCAAGATTCTCAATCACTGCTACACCTGAATAATCATCAGCTCGATCAAAATTACCTATACCCATTACACAGATTTTTTTATTCATTGAAATTTTTTTTAGCAGATTTTCTTTTTTGATTTTATGAACCATAGTAATACCCCTGTAATTTTTACGGAAAGAAAGTCCTACAGAAAAGTAGGACCAGAAGGAAGTTCATCAATATATTTCAACAATTTTTCGGGCCAATTATCTGGATTGGTTCCCTTCTGGGCAACGAATGCAGAGATATACCTTTCAAAACTTCCACCACCACAACCAGACCAAAGTTCTTTTCCTGTTTGTGATTTTACAGTGAAACTCTTAGTATATTTATTCCCTAAAATTGAAACGTTTTGTGTTTCCAACCAATTACTTTGATCGCGTTTTCCTCGATAAGGCAAATATATTTCCATATCAATAGTACCTATTTGATCAAAATTTTTCAATTCAACAGTACTTTTCTCGTCATCATCACCTTTACCTTCTTGTGAAGACCACCAAGGAGTTACCCATGCTTCTCTAAATTCCAAATCAAGAATATCACCAACGATCTTTCTAAAATTAACTCGAAGATCTTGAGCAACTTTCTTTATCTGCTCTGGAAAACCAATGTATAAAGTTTCTATACGATGAAGTTCATCTACACGTTCAAAACCATGCGCTGCACCACTTTCGTATCGAAATGTGGGTCCAGACCAATCATAATAAAATAATGGAAAACTATCATCAGATATAGTTTTGCCTTGCAAAAAGGACCAAAATGGTGGGCACTGAGCAAAACTCAACCCGCCGATAGGGGGTCGAAGTTTTTCCATAATTTTTTCAGGTTCAATCTCGAGTGTAATTCTAAAGTAATCGGCAATTTCTTCCCAATATTCTGGGTCAGCAGTTTTTGGAGTACACACAAAATATGGCTCAAAACCACCTTGATAAATGCCTGATAAATGTCCACTTCTTTTCCAAACTTCCCAAGGAACAACTTTGGGAAAAATCATATTTTTGAACCCTAGAGGTTTGTAAAGATGTTCTACCATAATTTCTTTTAATGCTTCAGTCA
>DAOUWQ010000230.1 GCA_030667035.1 Candidatus Heimdallarchaeota archaeon
TCTTGCTAATGCTGGAAAAACCAAAGATGCAGAAATAATTCTTTTACATGTTATTGTCATCCCCGAAACCGTACCAATAGATACTGAGAATGATGAGATGACTGTTCAACAAGAGCTCAAATTCATCAAACAAGCTGGAAAGTTCAGTACACTTCTTCTCTTTCCAATGCAATCGAAAGTGATCGTCGGAAGAGATATTGGTCGTTCTGTTAGTCAATACGTCAATAAAGTACATGCTGATATGGTAGTGATGGGTGTCCCTTATTTACCGAGAAGATTCTTGGGTTTGTATGGAACCGATACCAATGAAATCTATCATAAGAGCAAATGCCCTGTTGCGATGATTTTCAGAAAAAAATGTTAATTTTATAATTGCTGATAATAATACCAAACAAAAGCATTAAAAGCTTCTCAAATTTCTCTCTCTTTAGTTAATTAATTAGTGTTGTATCTGTCTCTCAAATTATAATCGATTATAAGAAGGAACTTGTTATGAATTCTCCTGATGAATCAAATATACAATTGAATCCAAAAGTTGATTCAAGTCAAACAAGTTCTAAGAAAATTGAAGCTATTGATACAGGTATTGTTTCTCAAAGAGAATTATCCAAAGAATTGGGCTTAAAAGAAGCTTTGAGTATTGGTCTTGGTGGCACTATTGGTGGAGGAGTATTTAGTGTTCTAGGTATCGCAGTAGGTTTTGCGGGTCCTGCAGCAATTCTTTCTTTCGCTTTCGGTGGTGTTTTGGGATTACTTATTGCTTATTCCTACGTAAAATTAGCTTTAAAATACCAATCTGCTGGTGGTAGTTATACCTATGCACGTGAAGCTTTTGGAAAATATATTGGTGGTGCTTTTGGTTGGCTTTTATGGACTGGATATTTAGCTTCTTGTTCACTATATGCCTATACTTTTGGTTCCTTCTTCGCCCACATGGTTCTCAGTGAACATGCAACATCGTTAGTTGTCAATATCGTTTCAGGCGTTTTTGCTGCGACGTTAATTGCTTTTGCAACGATTATTAATATGATTGGTGTAAAAGAAACTGGGAAATCTCAGAATATTATTGTGTTAATTAAAGTAATAATCTTGATTGTTTTTGTAGCAATAACTATTCCTGCAGCGATAAAAAATGCTCCAACAAATTTAACTCCTTTCTTTGCTGATGCTGAAAGAAATCCTCTTGATGTAATGACTGGATTAGCGATGGCTGTTGTTGGCACATCAATACTATTTGTTGCTTTTGAAGGGATGGAGTTGATTCCCAATGCCGCTGAAGAGATTCAAAATCCGGAAAAAAATATCCCTCGCTCAATCTATGGCACAGTAATAATTGCTACCATTATCTATCTCTTAGTTGCTTTTACAGCATTAGGTGGCACGGATTATACGATTTTTGCCGGTGATCCTGAAAAAGCTGAATATGCTTTAGCTATTGCAGCAACTCCTATTTTAGGTCAAGCAGGATTCATAATTATAACTCTCGGTGCTTTATTTTCTACTGCTAGTGCATTTAATGCTTCTCTCTATGGTTCCTCTCGTATGACTTATGTTATGGCTCGAGATGGTATTTTTCCACGATTCTTTAAAACCGTTTCAAAGAAAGGTCGAGTACCCTATATTAGCATTTTAACCATCAGTGGACTAACGTTAATCCTTACTCTTGTATTAGACCTTTCACAGATTGCCAATCTTGCAAGCTCGATATTTTTGTTATTATTTGCTGTTATATCACTAACAAGTTTAATTCTCCGGAAAAAAATCAAAGCAAATTTCATTATACCTCTTTTGGGTTTTCTACTTGCTACAACTCTTTTTGGAATATTTCTTTGGAACTTAATTGGTCAAGTTGTTATTGAAGTTTCTGAGAATAATTTTAGTGGATCATTTGTAACTATTATTCTCCTACCGCTGCTGATTGTTGTTATGTCAATTGGTAGTTTTATCACAATTAAAGCACAAAAGAAGAAAGCACAAAATTAATCTCTTTCCTGGTGAATCTTGATGTCTCCTAAAAATGATACAAAGAAAAAACCTTTACCAAGAAATTATCATATCTTGCGTGTCATTCTATCTGATGCTAATGCCCAAACCATTGGTTTTGAAAGGAATCCGGGTTTAGATCCTACCATTCTTAAATCTAATTTAACGGAGGCTTTGATTCGATTTTTACAAGATGAATCGAAGAGACTTATTCTCCTTACTAAATATGCTAAAGAATTAGCTACTACAGATTTGAGATCTAGGCAATTGCATGAGACAAAAGAAGTAGTATATAGTTTACGAGAAACAGATAACACATCTGATGAAGCATTAGATTTCTTGCAAGAAAAATTAACTTTCTTACAGACAGAACGTGAAGATCATGATATGAATATCTTAGTTATGATTGAAACTTTAGAACAAATACAATCTCAAGAAACATTACTTGAAGATATTACTTCCTTTGTTAGGAATTTCACTTTCATAAATACTAACACTTGGGAGAATGATTTAGATTATTTCCGAACTCGATTCCTTTTACAGCGAGAGCAAGAGGATGATGATCAACGCTTGAAAGAGGAATTTATACCTGATGGTGATACACCCCAACAATCAAAAGAGGGGACCTCTCATCACATCCGACAAGCAACTGAAACCGAATATTTTTTCATTGCTATACATAAGAAATATTATACGAAATTAAGACATTTGATTCAAGAATACAATCAGATAAAATTATTACAACATCCCTACTCAAGCGTTTCTCTTGAGGAGAAATCAGAGGAAGAGCTTGAAGAATTGATAGCGCAACAAGAAAAAGTAAGTTTTGCTGTAGGAAGGGAAATGTATACTTTAAAACGAGAGCAAGGTATCCTGACCTTGAAAACATATGAGCTTGTTCAAACAATAAAATCAAGATTACTCAATATTACAGGTTCAATTGCATCAAGACGTTTCATGAAAACTGCACTAAATGATTTGCTTGTCATTGTTAATGATTCTGAAACTTCATTTGAAAATAAAATGGAAAAAATAACCAAAGACGTGAAACGACTCCTTCGTATAGTAAGAAAAGAGCCTTCAGAAGGAAAATAATCAAGTTGGCAGTATTGCTCGAATAATTTTTTTCTCATAAATTTTAATTCCATAGCTTTAAAAGAGAAAAGAAAGTGTTGTTGAATCAGTGAAAAATCATGACTAAATTTATGAAATTCTCTACTGGAGATAAAATTCCTGCTTCCGAGAAGATTTTAGAAGACATTCCACTCGTTGGAGAGATGTCTTTTGATGAGTTTGATACTTCTAAAGAAGGAATTAAAGGGAAACCAATCAGTTGCTCTAACTGTGGTGCTGTCCTTACTAACATCAAAAATGTCGAAACAAGTGACAAAGTTGGCACCTTTTTCAACTGCCTTTTCTGTGCAACAGTAAATGTAATTGATCCAAAGGATTTACCTGCTAATATCGATATCAACATAGATTGGTACACACCTCCTGATACAACTAAAACTGATTTTGGTAAAGGAGTACAAAAGGGTAATTCCCTAATAGCTGCTTTGGATGTGTCTGGTTCCATGGGTGGAGCAAGACTTGAGGGAGTAAAACAGAGTTTAATTTCAACACTAAAAGCTTATTCAATATCAAAACCTGATGCAATTTTTGGTTTAGTGACTTTTGAAACTGCGATAAGAATTTACTCTGCAGATGGTGAAGTTGTAGAGAAATTAATTGGTGATATACTCTATAAAGTGAAAGCAATTGAGAAAAAGGTTGCAGAGAATAGTTGGGTAAAGAACCAATTACCAAAAATGACTATGAAAACTGTTGCCAAAGATTGGCAAAGAACAATACAAAAAATGGCTTCCCTTGGATCTACTGCACTTGGTTCAGCAGTTGTTGCGGCAAGAATTATGTCTTTAGCTGCAGGAACAGGGCGCATTCTTCTCTTGACAGATGGAATGGCTAACCAAGGAATTGGCAGTCTTTCAGGAGCATCTCCAGAAGGAAAGAAGTTCTACAAATCAATAGCACAAGAACTGAAAAGTAATGGTGTTATTTTAGATATTGTAGGTATTGCAGGACAAGGATCTTTAGAGCTAAAAACATTAGCACAAATGCCGGAAATAACTGGTGGAGATTTGTTCTATGCTGACCTTTCTGAACTATCAGAAAGCTTCTCAATGATTGCTGGAGACACACTTATTGGTCGAAATGCTCGAATCAAAGTTATAGTTCCAGACGAACTTGAACTCACTAATTTGAGTGGAGTCGGAGCCCATAAATCCCATCTCAAAAGTGGAGAAGATATCTCCCTTGGTGGCCTAACCAAATCTCGCTCAATAGCTTTCGAGTTTAAACCCAAGAAAAAAGTGAAA
>DAOUWQ010000439.1 GCA_030667035.1 Candidatus Heimdallarchaeota archaeon
AAGATAGTGAACCCATAACAGGGGAGGAACCCAATCCATTTACAACTATCTTCTCATTAGCTTGGGCAGGAGTATTTGAGGAAATCAGTTTCCGTTTACTAATTATTGGTATACCAATGGTTGTCGTTATATTTGTAAGATATTTAATGCAACAACCAAGCGGTAATGAAACTAAGGAGCTAATACCTGCTGATCGAGTGAAAGTAATCGCTGATACTGAGAAACTTGAAATATGGCATATTCCACTCGCAATTAGAGGTAAATATAAGAAAATTAGTTATCCCGAATGGATCTTAATAGTAATTTCATCAACTTTATTTGGTTTTGCACATTGGGAGAAATGGACTGGAAGCTGGGGTGCTTGGAAGATATTTCAAGCAGGAGTTGCCGGTTTATTTCTAAGCTATGCATTTGTAAAATATGGCATTGAATCTGCGATCTTTATTCATGTAAGCAATAATGTTATTATTGGTTTAGCCGTTTTTTCAGAAATGGTAGGTGTTCGTTGGATAGCAGGTATAACTGGTTTTGTATTGGTTTGTATGTGGGGTGTTGGAATATTAAAAATTGGTAGTTCTGTTATAAACTTCGCTCTAACAATGTATTATAAGAAAGATGATAAAGAGAGACTAAATTATTAGCTCTTTTTTTAAAGACGACCTTGGACTGAAAGACTATTGAATAAATTATCTTCTGAACCCCAAAAAGAAAAATATGCTCATATTATTGGTATCGGAAATTTAACGCGTTTAGATGATGGGATTGCTGTTCAAATAATCGAGCGATTAAGAAAAAAGAATATCCCTTCCAATGTGAAGGTTACCGATCTTGGTACGGGAGGTATAGATATCATTTTAGCTCTAGATGGATGGGAGAAGGGAATAATTATCGACGCAGTTGATTTGGATTTTTTACATCCGGGAGCAATTGTAGAATATCGTGTAAAGGAAGAGAATATACCTGAGGTTAAAGGTCTAAGCTCAACTCACGGATTTGATGCAATTACGGCATTGAAACTAGCATTCTCTTTACAAGAATATGATTTACCATCTGAGATCATAATAATTGGTGTGCAAGTTAAAAATCTTGATGGATTAGGAATTGCATTATCCTCAGAAGTTGAAACTGCAATACCAAAAGTAATTCAGCGAATATCTGAATTGTTGCAAATTAAATTATAAAGGAATCTATTTTCTATCTTATAAAGGAATTTTATCTAAAGATAAACGAGCGATTTCATTGAAAACGAGGTCAACACCCAAACCATTCGATGCAGAAGTTTCTATATATCGCACGGCGTTGTATTGTTTTATAGTTTCTTCAATCACATAATCATCAATGAGAGAATCTCGGGGAAGGTCGCTTTTTCCACCTAATAAAATAATTGATGTTGGAGAGTTTTTATCAACAAAACTAAACCAGGTTTCCAATCCTTTGATAGAAAGTGCTCTTGTAAGATCAAACATTAATATAGCTACTAGTGCTCCTCGAAAGTAATTATCAAAAATACCCATCTGTTTGAATTGCTCTTGACCACCGCAATCCCACACTGATAAAGAAATATCTCTTTCTTGGTAACTCATTTGATGAATGTGAAACCCTACACCGATTGTAAGCTTTGTCGTATCAATAAATTCACCTGTAAGGTATCTTTGAATGAGAGTCGTTTTTCCAACTCCTCCATCGCCACCAAAAACAACTTTAGCTATTATCTTGCTCAACAATCATACACCCTGTTTCTGTATTAGTAAATGCTAACAATTTTATTGTAATTTCATAAAATATAAAGCTATTCGTTAAAGCATTTTGATTTTAACATCAAGAAAAAATTATTGACAAAATTAATAAAAGAGAAAGAGAAGAAAAAATCTTCCAATGGATTTAGTAGATCTTTTCAATAGAAACATTCAATCTGTCAAGTATCTTTGACATTTCTGCAATTTCTGTAACTGAGATGACTTTTAGTTTATTTCTAAACACACTTGAGTTTAGCTCTGAAGCACTTTTATAAATTTGTCTTCTTCGCCAAACTGTAGGATCAGGGTGATAGAAGAGAATAGAAAGAGTACTCTTGTTTTTATCAGCAACTAAGAAAACATCCCCTGCAGGAATCTTTTTACCAATTAATTCTTTAGGTTGGCCATCTTCTAAGAGCGTGAAAATTCTTGGCAGTTTTCCTGAAAATAGCAATCCCATTTTCTTAGAAAGGTCTTGCAGATTAGCCATTGTTAAATCCTTTTCGGACGTAATATCGCGAACAATAACTGAAAAATAGGGTTTAATAAGACCGTATGCATCGAGAATCTCTCGAGTATAATCTTCCTTGAAGAGTAAGAAAAGAATACATTTTCTTCCAAATTCTAAAATCCTATCATCTGTTGACGAATCTGACTCGACATCAAAAGTAATTGCCATTGCACGTAAATCTGGTGCACCAGGAACTGGGAGTGGTCCAAAGGATTTTTTATCATCCATAGTATCAAACATTTGCTTTTTCTTATCTTCTAAAGACTGTCCTGAAGATCCTTCATCAAGACCTACAATTGTCATACCTTCTACTGCTAATGTTAGTGTTTGCTCATCAGTTAATGGAGTATCATTATACGGGACTGAGGGGCCTGTATCCTCAAAGGTTACAAAAACAATCCCTAGCAGATGTTCCTTTTGTGACTCAATTCCAACCATGTCTAATCGTCTTCCTTAAATTATAACTTACTAATCCTTCTTCTCTTACTTTCTA
>DAOUWQ010000250.1 GCA_030667035.1 Candidatus Heimdallarchaeota archaeon
ACATGGATTGAAGACACTTGGAAAGAGAGAAAGAAAGAAAAATTTTTCACCTTTGGAATTGTATACAATGAAAACTCATTGTTAATTGGATATATCAAGCTAAGAATACTTAATCGCATTAGCGCGCGAGGTAAACTGAGTATTGGAATTTTTAATCCATCTTATCGAAATATGGGCCTTGGCACAGAAGCGTTAAATCTGATGACTGATTATTCATTTTCTACTCTTAATCTGCTTAGTTTAGAATTGAATGTATTCAACAATAATCCAAGAGCTATCGCTTGTTACTTGAAAATTGGTTTCAAGAAGGTCGGTCTACGGAGAAAGGCCGATTATGTTAATGGGGAATTCTTGGATGATCTCGTCATGGACTTATTAGTAGAAGAGTGGAAAAAATAACTTTGATTTCTCAATTACCCCTGGTTGATCTAACTCAAATATCACTACTCGGATCGCTTACTTTTAATATTCTTATTATTGATTTTAACATGGTTTAGTGGAAAAATTTTCAAATTATTTGTTAGAAGATTTCCTAGAATCTCACACGATGTAAAAAATGGAATTATTCTGGCAACAAGTATTTCTCAATTAATAATACTTACTATAGGTACTTTTTACTTACTTGGACAACATCAAGAAGCTCTTGTAGCAATGTCAGCAACATTAATAGGTCTCACATCCATGCGATATTTATGCTGGGGTTTTCGGCTTTACTCCAGAATTTTTCCTTTATACTATGGGTTACAGAATGCAATTCAAATTTGTAGTCATTACTCATAGTTCCGAGATTCTGATTAACAACATAAGAGATTTCCGCAATGATATCGTAGCTCAATTTCATTAACACAAATAATAGATCAATGAATAAGTTTAGTAGGATTTCCAAAAAAAATCACTCCTTCTACCATTGTCTTTACTAAAGATGAGACGAATAATTATCCTTTCTTCTTCAGATTCTCAGTTTGAAAATTGGGTGATAATAATAAATAGGTGAATATTTCTTCTAAAGCTACGCCTGATTATTATCACAAGCAATACTATTGAGGTGGAAAAAATGGTTGAAATTAGGGGAAAAACATTTTGTTTTACTGGAAAATTTGAAACAAAAAAGAAAAATAGTGACGACCTCCTTACGAGGAAACAAGTTTCTGAATTAGTAGAAAATGAAGGAGGAATCGTAAAGAAGTCAGTGGTTAAAACTTTGGACTATTTAGTTATTGGAGGCCTAGGATCCAGCCTTTACAGTGAAGGATCAAAAGGATCAAAATTCCAGAAAGCTGAACAACAATCCAATACAACGATATTAACTGAAGACGATTTCTTCGATGCGATAAATTATTGAAGAATCAAGATTGCTAGTCTCTCTTCAAGAAACGATCACTTTCGTAAAATAACGATAGATAACTGAATATTATTACATCTAGGGTCTTTAAAGTGCCCTTCTGTGTTCTTAATGCGTCATTCTACAATATTCTTCTTCATACAAAAAAAAAGTAAGCTGCTAGTTAAGCAATAATCAACAGAATCAATATAAAATAATCCCCATTAAGAATTTTTAATAACCCATGCGATCTACAAACCTATTGGGGTAGTTTCCTCATCTATTATTCTGATACGTGATTCAGGTGGACAGAAGACTTGATACTAGCCATTACTGATTTTATTACAGATATTCAATTCTTGATTAACCAAATCATAACCAATTTACGTTTCTTATTGATTATTCCTTTAATTCTTTTAATTTGGTTTATAGGACGATTCCTTAAATTTCTAATAAAAAGAAATCAATCAATTCCCCCAGATGCAAGAAACGGAATCTTTTTATTTATAGGAATTCTTCAAATCTATTTCATTGGTTTTGGATTTGCATACATATTTCAAATAGGTCCTGAGTTTATTCTTGGATTATCGACTATTTTTGCTACTGCTATTGGGTTTGCATCAACGAGTGTAGCAGCAAATATCGTGGGTGGATTTTATATCATACTAACAAGACCTTTTGGAGTAGGCGATTTTATTTCTACACAGGGTAAGGAAGGCATAGTGCAAGAAATTGGTTTAAACTTCACAAAAATATTACAAATTGATAAGACCACAGTTACCATACCAAATTCTAATTTACTAAATTCTTCTTTAGAAAACTATACACTTAATCTGACTGAGGAATTAAAGAAAAGGGAAATTAAGAGTCAGTTTAAAATAAAAGAATATTCCATTGCTATCCCTGAATCAATCACCAAAAGTATTTATGACACATTTGAACAGGACGAAGTTGTCAGATATTCTTCAATGATCCAACTTAAACTTAATGTCACTGACCCTTCTATACCGTTAAATTTTGTCAAGAAAAATATCATGGAAGTGTGTGATGAGTTTAATGATGTTTTTGGATATCCAATCAGATTTTACTTTGGTAGGCACGTCTTTAGACAAGATACTTATTTTATCATAACCACTTCCAATCCATATACAATATTCAACTATTATCCACTATTCTTAGAAAAAATTGTTAAAAAAATCTTTATGGATCTGCAGGAGACAAAATAATGACCATATCCCAAAGCAATTTCAATTTTAACCCGATTGTTAGTATTGCTCTATTTATTGTTGGTACAGGGATAATCATTCTTTGTCAGATGTTTATACTTCGTTTAATTAAGACTTATGTCTCACGAATGGATAAACCACCATTAGGTGTTATCAATGGTGTTAATATACTCATGAAATTCATCTCAATGATTGCCATTCTCTATTTATTCATCATAGCATTTAATGCTTCAATAGAGAATATCATTATAGTTTCAGCCATTTTAGGATCCATTATTTCATTTGGTTCAGCTCAAGCGATTCAGAATTTTATCGCTGGTCTCTATATTGTTTTTACTGCTCCGTTTGGAATTATGGATTTCATAACGCTTGATAACAAAGAAGGGTTTGTTCAAGAAATCTCATTGAATTATACAAAAATTAAAACAATCGATAATACTTATCATTTTATTCCTAACAAAAAAATCCTAAGTACTAATATCATTAACTATAACAAGAAAATTAAGGAGGATTATCAAAAAAGTGATTTAATTAGTATTGATAGCCTTCAAAAAGTGTTTTCTAAGGAAATTATTAATTATTCTTTCGTTTGGGGAGTTCCTTTGGGAGATTACAATAGTATAGTTAAGAAAATAGAGAAAATTTGTATGAAGTATGAATCCATGTTTGGAAATCAACCTGAATTCTTCCTTTTCAATGTTTCTCATCGTTTGCAATTTAAGTTCTTGGTTAAAGTTGATAATAAAGAGTTTGAGCGCCTTGAAAATAATTTAACCGACTTTAGAGATGAATTAGCATTACAATTTCATTAGAATTAGTGGTACCCAACCTGAAGGAAATCAAAAGCTCTGAGGACTCTTAATTAAACTATGATAATGGGATCAAAAAACGGGAGATCTAATTCTTGATGATCAAATAAGTAAACTACGCACTCATCACGAACAATTAGTACATCTTGCAATCTTTACAGCGAAGGAACAAAAAGAACAAAATTCCAAAAAGCTGAAGAGCAATCCAATACAACAATATTAACTGAAGATGAATTTTTCAAGGCTATCAACTATTGAAAAAACAAAGTCACGAATCTCTCTTCATCAGATAACGAACTATTATCAACTGGATTTCAATTAATTGTACTAAGAATTCTTTTACTAAATCTAATGATGCCTGCTTTCACTTACATCCAAATAAAACGTGAATCAAGCATTTTCATGGTGAAGAATTAGTTCCTATTCAGAATTATCTATTTAGTTATGAGATCGAGATGGTTTCTGATTGTGTTAGTGATTTTAAAATTTACACATTTTCACGAATATGAAGAATAAGGAGACTACATAATAATATGAAAAGTATAAAGATTCCAACGATGACGTTTGAAGAAAAAGCTATAGGTTCTGTTTCACTAATTGAGGAACTACTTGCTTCTGTTTCGCTATTTATGGTGATAACTGTAGTAATATTAGAAAAATAGATGTTAGCACCACTATTATCGTTGCAGATGTTATTAGTTATAGTAAAAGGATTTGAATGCCAAAGAGCGATCCCATACCGACTATTGTTATTACAAGTGTTGTTGGTTAAAG
>DAOUWQ010000255.1 GCA_030667035.1 Candidatus Heimdallarchaeota archaeon
ATATTTCCGAAAAATGCAGATGATTGTATAATTAAATAAAGTAAATTTGTTATCCCTACTGTTACATTCAAAACGAAGATAATCCATCCGAAAATCGTTATTTTGAGTATAGAATTCAACTCGGCCATAGGTAACATTTGTTTTCGGGATTTTTAATCCTTTGTTTATTTTCTTTATCGATCCATTAAACATCATTCATCAAAATATATACACAAAAACGATTAGAAGATTATTTACTTACAAAAAAAAGAAAATGGGACGAAAAAATTATCTTTTC
The DNA here is from genome assembly GCA_030667035.1 of Candidatus Heimdallarchaeota archaeon. Taxonomy (GTDB): domain Archaea; phylum Asgardarchaeota; class Heimdallarchaeia; order JABLTI01; family JABLTI01; genus JABLTI01. The sequence goes on from DAOUWQ010000255.1 coordinate 278, forward strand.
TTTTTCATTTTCTTGATGAACTTTTTGAACTTTTCTCGAGAAATTTTTATTGGTCTATTGTGTGAAGGGATTGCATACTCCCAATCGTAGTCCAGTAGTTTTGGTAATGATTTTTTATATTTCTTATAATCGTCATGGAATTTCTTAAAAACAGGCATTAGAACCCCTGAGATATACATAATAGAGTCTCCGAGTATGAGTAACTTTTCATCTTCTATTAGTAAACAGATATGACCGTATGTGTGTCCGGGATTATGAATGGCTTTAATGTTCACACCTTTTGCTATATACTCTTCATGTTTCAATGTCCTTGTTGGTTTGAGCTTTAATTCTTTTAAATCTTTGATAAAATATTGAGCTTCTTCTTCGTGACATATTATCTCAACGTGGGCTCTTTCGTTCTCTGATTCAATTGCTTCTAGCATTTGAGCGAGACCGCCAGTATGATCTAAATGTCGATGAGTAAAAACAATTCTTTTTATTTTATCAAGTGAGCCCCATTTGTTTTTTATTTTCTTGAGTATCGAATTTGCATCTTTTTTAAGGCCAGTATCAATCAATATTAATTCATTTTCATTTACTTCAATTACAAAAACGGGCACAGAATACATACCTAACCCGGTTACCGCAAACACATTTTTTGCTAATTCTTTCATAGTCTCTCATGTTTATATAGCAATTTCAATAGGTAAAGCTTTCGCTTCGATTTCTGGTTTGTAAGATATCCATTCTACATCATTCATCATTACTTTAACATTCAATCTATTGGATGTCTGCTTGCTCCCCAGTGAAGATAACTTAACTATCACCCATTCAAAACTGAATTTAAAATTCACTCGAGACCATAGAAAAACACCCGCTTCAAAGAAGATTATAACAAACAACCCAACCAGAAGTGCAAGATATTCTTTCCCATAACCAAAAACCGCAGAATTAAATAGATTCACTGAATTTGGGAACAATTTCAATATAAGAGTTAAAATCCATCTTGGAAATATCTCAAATATTTGGAAACAGTAGATCGTTAAAGAAGCCATACCCCACAAACGGAAATGCTTGACAATCGGATTATTAGCAAATTTCGCTGATTTTCCTCGATATTCAATAACCCAGAGAAAGAACATTAATGCTGCAATTTGACTTCCAAGAATAGCGAGATAATTTCCTATCGAAGGCCGACCATTACTTAGATTATAAAAGCCAAGGGCAATGAATATCCCACCAATTCCTAATAGCCCTAATCCTGTAAGGGCACCTTTGAGTGGCAACCGTTTAACTGGTTTTGGTTTTGCTAATGTTATACCGATCATTGACCCAACTAAAGAGGTTGCTAAATAAGGAAATAACGGTTCTAAATCTCCTGCGAGAATGGCACAGAACCATGCTTTAAACGAAGCGTTCTCTGCTTGGAAATAAACACTAGGCCATTTAGTATTATCAGTCATGCTTGGCGGAGGGTTTTCGGGAGTAATCCAAGAAAGATTATCAACAAAATTGTGAATGAAAGGACTTAGGACGATTACAAGAATAGCTAATATTCCATAGATAATCATATTTCGAATGTATTTCAAGTAACCCTTTTTTCTCAACAAAAAATAACTAATTGTTCCATTGATGATTAGGCACCATCCAATTATCTGAAGAGTGTGCATAGCAAAGAATAGCTCGTATAAAGGTCGTAAGTTCGTCCAATCTCCAGAAAGTATCGATTGCCCAAAATAACCCCAATAGCCTAAATTATCTGAAAATACTCCAGCAACTAATATACCAACACCAGTTATCATTTGCTTTCGTAAGAGCTTACTTGTGTTCTCAGGCACCATCATTCTCTTGGTCATTGAAAGAGCATTTACAACCGCAGAAATAAGCAAGAAATAGGAATGCCAAGTTAGAAAGAACCCTAGCGTTAGACCCATGATTAAAATTGGCAATGGTAAATCTAAGATTTTATCAGGATCCTCTTTTACCCAGGTATAATCATACAGATGTTCAAAGGTATGCATCAAAGTCATAAACCAAATTGCTAACCCTCTCTGGAAATCAAGTGAAGCTAACCTTTTTGGTCTGGACAATTTCTTTTCTTCGAGCAATCCATTTGTATTGAGGTCCATTTAAAACCTCCATAAAGCAACAATAGTCTATTTAATTAAAAATCATTCTGTTAAAATAAAATCCTCTATTAAATCAGTAACTATTTTTGCACCAGCAGAATTCAAATGAACATGGTCAATCAACAAACTAAAACCATTTTTTTCTGATATTTCATCAAAGGTCATACCAAATAAATAAAATCGGAAAAAGGTCATTTCTATTAGACGACGCTCATAGGGATACTTTGGACTGGATGGGTTGTTACTCAAATAGCGGATCATTTTTTCATACACAGGCAAGTAAGGAATACCAGTTTTTGTTGCAATATCAGCGATAATATTAGCATATCTCGAACTTTGTAAAAATACTTCATGAGTTTGATCCTCACCCATTGGAGGAATCGAACACAAACCAATTTTGGCCTCTGTTTTTTCTTGAAGTTCAGTGATTATTTGTATTAGATTTGAAGCAAACCAATCCTCATCTGGTTCTTGGGGAAGTTTTAGCCTTCTAACACCTCTCTTTTTATTGGGGAGGTGAAGCTGTCTACTTACATCATTTGTACCAATTAAAAGAGTTACAAAATCAGGCTTACAAGCAATTATACTCTCGAGACGTTTGAGAATATTATATGTTAATTCAGCATTTAATCCTGCATTAATAATATGATAATCATCCGTTCCTAATCGAACACCCAACATTTTAACAAAATTTGTAGACATGTTTCCATGAGTTAAACTGTCTCCAATACAAACGACTCGTTTTTTAGTTGAAAGGTGGAAATGTTCGCCGGAAACAAATTCATATGGATTATCTTTGGGGGGAAGAAAAATCCGCCAGTACAAATATGAAAGCAAGAGAATTCCAAGGATTATTACTAGTAAAAGCGTACCAAAGGAAATTAGTATTTTTGTAGTAAAATTCATTGCTTTTCTCCCAACTCCAATTAAGAATTCTAATATTTTCTATTTAAATCTATGTTATTGATATTAGCCAAAGTATCTTTTTTGAACTAAATTTGATTTATAAGTACTTACAAAAACAAAGATTGTTCTTTAAAAAATGAATGAAATTGAGAAAACACTTTGTTATTACTATTGCAGGAACTGCTGGTTCAGGCAAATCTACTTTATCTCGAGAGGAATACATCAAAATAGACAATCAAGTAAGAAAAAACGTTGACTTAATCGTTGATGGAATGAGTTCAATAGAAAAGATAGCTCAAGAAATCATACAAAAAGTAAACAAACACAGAAAAGAAATGCCTAACAAAAAGTGATAGAAATGAATGAAATAAACATACGACCACTACAAGAAAACGATATCGAAGCTTGTGCATAAATAAATATCACAACATTTCCATGGACTTTGTTTAAATTAACAAAAGAGGGAGCAAAGAAATTTCTAAACGATAGATTAGGAAAAGACATGGTATTTGTAGCAGAGCAAGAAAAGAAAGTAGTCGGATTCATAGCAATAAAACGAAATATTATGTTCGCAAATTACGTAAGAAGAATCGTCCTAAGAGAGAATGCTCGAAGTAAAGGAATAGGGTCAAAGTTGCTGAAATTTGTTGAAGAAAAAACAGTAGCAGAAAAATTACCAAATGTCTTTCTATTATGTACAACTGCGAATGAAAAAGCAATAAAATTCTATGAAAAGAACGGTTACAAAAAAATAGGCGTAGTAGAAAATTTCGTGGACAA
>DAOUWQ010000191.1 GCA_030667035.1 Candidatus Heimdallarchaeota archaeon
AAATAAAAGAATATTGCTCAGAAATAAACCTATGCTGGGATGGTTTGCCAGGAATATGCCATAAAAAAACACACGGAGGAATATTTGGACTGCACCTGGATCTAATAGAGCCATTCAAATTAATAACGATAGCAAGGTTATGTAAAGCAATACTAAACAAAGAAATAGAAGTAAATGAAATAGAAAACATATGGGGAAGAAGAAGACAAAAAATGTTCTACGTAAAAGAAGGAAGCGGAATAGACGAAAAACTAAACGAAATTATTCTAGAAATGCTGAAAGAAACAGGAGGGGAGAAAAAGAAGAGAATAACCGAATTAAAAGACTATTTCAGGGAAATTAAAAAATGGCTGGGGGAACTGGTAGAAGAAAGCTATCACTGGAAAATAACACACCACAAACAAAAATTTCAAGCATGGACGCTGATAAATTATCAAATATGGGAATGGATGACGAATAGTCAAAAGGAGAGAATAGAAAAGGCAGTGAAAAAATACCTGGAAGAACTACAACTTACACCATTTGTATATATAAAAAAATAACTAAAGCAAAGAAAAAGAGGAGAAGAAATAAATGGAAGAAAATTTCAACTACTGGTTAATAGTAAAATTAGTGGAAGAAAGAAAAAGAACAGGAATAGAAAGAGGATATAGCACAAAAGAACTAATGAAATGGTTCCCATGGAGAAAAAGTAGATATTATAATTACAAAAGAAAAGCAGAAGAGCAAAAAATAATCATTAAACAAAAGAAAAGATACAGACTAAATGAAGAAAATGAACGAGTAAAAAGAATACTTGACTATTACTTTGTACCTAAGGAAAAGAGAAAAGGAATGGTAGAAGAAAACATCGAACTGCAAAGGAAAATGAAAAGAATCTTGAGATTGCAAGAAAGAGAAGAAGAACTAGAAGAACCATTAATGGAAACAAAAGTGAAAGAAAAACAAAAAAAATTCATTAAAGAAATTCAAGAAACTCTAAAAGACGATTGCCATCAACTGGAATCATTAATTTTTATTTGTAAAAAAACAATAAGAGAAGTAATAGATTACAAATGAAAAAAAAGGACTCATTAAAATTGGAAGAAGCTGGTTCACTAAAATCACAAATGAAACACATTTAGAAATAGGTTACTTTCATTGCCGTTTCTTTAATGAACGCTTCAGAGTATTTGATTTAGGTCATTGGTTGAAATAAGGTGATTCTTATCATCAGAAAATCTTAATGATAATTGATTCAGCTAAGGACACGGATAAAATAGAGCTTTATCAATATGACAAAGCTAAATCATTCCTCTGTTAATTCTTCAGAAATACCTTTGAATTGCTCCAAAGCGAATTCAAGATTTTCAACAATTTCTTGAGCAATAACTTTGGGAGCTGGGAGGTTTTCAAGATCTTCCAGACTCTCATCCCTTAGCCAGATAATATCAAGGTTTACTTTGTCCCGTTGTATTAATTCATCATAGGTAAATCCTTTGAATCTCTCGGATTCTTTCCTTTCGTATCTATTATCAGGATTATAGCATTCAATAAATTCCTCTAAATCTGTAAAACGCAGAGGATTTTCCTTAAGAGTAAAGTTGACATTTGTTCGTAAATCGTAAGAAACAATTAATCTTTCACTCTTATTAAAGATCGATGAACCATAATTTGAAATAATTGTAAATTATTAGTTAACCAGAAGTCATTATAAACAAATGATAGTTAACTATATCTGAGGTCAAAGAGATGAAAATTGGAATAATTAATTATCCTACTTTTGGTGGTAGCGGAATTGTTGGTACTGAGTTGGGCTTAGAACTACAAAAAAGAGGGCACGAAGTTCACTTTATTTCTTATCAAATACCTGAGCGATTGAAATTAGAAGAGGATTATATTTTTCATGAAGTCAATATTTTGTCCTATCCTCTCTTTAAGTATAAACCATATACAATTATTTTAGCATCTCTATTGCACAAGTTAGTCAATGAACATGAATTGGATATTCTCCACGGTCATTACGCCATCCCACATGCGACATCCTTGTATCTTGCAAAATTGAGTAATGATAAAGCGAAAATCATCTCAACAATTCATGGTTCAGATATGCATCTTTTAGGTCTAGATGATGCTTACAAACCGATTTTAGTTAATAGTCTAAATAACCATGATGCATTGACTACTGTATCCAAATGGATGAGACAATTTGTTGTAGATAATTATGATATGGAAAAAGATATTGAGGTTATCTATAATTTTGTAGATCCAAAGAAATTTACCAAGATTAAAAAACCGGAAAAAGAAGAAGTCGTTTTCTGTCATGTATCTAATTTTAGAAAAGTTAAACGGTCACCAGATATTGTTAAAGCATTTGCAATTGAAGCAAAAAAATACGACCACGTCAGATTGGAAATGATAGGAGAAGGACCAGAACGAGAATATTGCCGAGATTTAGCAATATCCTTAGGAGTTAACGACAAGATTACATTCAGAGGGAGTCTTCTTAATGTCCCCCGTGTTTTGTGTTTTACCGATGTTTTTGTTATTCCCTCCGAAAAGGAAAGTTTTGGTTTAGCAGCTCTAGAAGCTATGGCGTGCAATATACCGGTAATTTCTTCAAACTCAGGTGGTTTACCTGAAGTTGTAGAACATGAAAAAACTGGTTTTGTTGTTGAGTATGGAGACATTGATGCTTTAGCGAAATATATGAACATATTGATTGAAGATGAGCCACTAAGAAAGAAATTAGGAAAAGCTTCAGCTCAACGTGCCAGGAATGTTTTCCATCCGGATAAAATCATTCCTCAATATGAATCATTATACAAAAAAGTGATTGAAAAATAAAAGATAAAATTGGAAACAATTATCGTTTCCATAAAGTTATTCTTGTAATTACAATAACGATCAATGGGACACCAATTATTATTCCGCCAGCTAACCACCAAGCCCAATTTTCTATTGCTTGAGTTGGTATATCTAAGCGGGGTGTTGAAGGTACTGGTGAAACTTCAAATGAAAATGCTTGTCCAATAAATGTTTCCCATTCATTATTATGATAATAAGTAACATTCAAATTATTGATGCCAACAAAACCTGTGTCTGTACAATTTGCTACAAACCAGAATGATTGAAATGTGTCTGGTAGTATTTTTGCCCAAGTGACGTTAACATTAGAAACATCCCAATAGAATAAAGGTTCAGTATCATCTGAATCTAGATAGTAATCTGTGGAATTGTAAAAGGTCATATTACTTGAAACACCATACACATCTGAGATGTTGAATGAAGTGGTAGCATCAAAGCTAATAGTAGTGTTATACATGCTCTCTGTACTATTGAGTGCATTTCTAAATACAACAGTAGTATTTACAAATTGACCTTCATATGGCTCAGCAATATCAGGTGCCATATAAATTAAAACATTATCTAATGGTGTATCAGCTGTAGTTGTTCCTACACCATTTACAAACAATAGTATTATAATTGCAATCGTTGCTGTGACAGGTAATAGTTTCTTATACTTCAAGGCTAATTCTCACCAGATTAAGGCAAATGAGTTGGTTTTTCACACATTAATAAATGATTCGAAGTAGTAGAAAATTATTTCACAAATTTTATTCTTTAAGTTCAAGTATATAGTAAAAAGGGAAAAGTATTAAGAAAATAAGAGCTATTTTTTGTTAAAAAATCAATAAATCATAGTTATACCTAAAAATGACCCCTTTCGAAGTTTTTTTATAGTGTGTGTTTAATTTGTTGTATAGCAAATAATATGTAGGTAAGATTTACCGTTTAATACCAAAATCAACATATACCTATATACAAAGAATATTAATGTCAAAAGAACATTGACCTATTTAATCCTCAGAAGGTGTAGAATTGCAGCGCAAAGATGAACAAGTTTCAAGAGAAGATTTACTCTCAGTAATCGGTTTCGGATCAGCAGGTGGTAGAAACACTGAGCTTAATAATTTGCTAAAAGAATTGGAATCATCTGTTCCAGAGATTGAAGCAGCAGCCGTAGTTAGTGTCGAAGGTTTACCCATTGCATCTGCACTACCTCGAGATATAGAAGAAACACGATTAGCCGCTATGACAGCAGCAATGTTGTCTTTAGGTGAAAGAGTTATTGAGGAAATGAAAAAAGGTCACATTGAAAGAGTTTTCATTGAAGGTTCAGAAGGAACGATCATTTCAATGAATGCCGGTCCAAATGCTGTTTTAACAGTAAGCTCCCGAAAAGATGCCAAACTTGGTTTAATTTTCCTCGAGATGGGCAGAGCAGCTAGAAAAATTGCTGATATTTTATAATTCACTTTTTGAGACCATAACTCTGCTGTTTATTTACAGCAGGAAAATTTTCTTCTTTTCTATTTTATTTATAATCTAGTTTTACATTCATAGGTGTATTTAGGAAGAAGAAGATAATCTATCACTAACTTCTTTCTTCGAGAATTCTCTTGAATCATCATTTTGCTGAAATTAGAGAGAAAATAGGATAGTAAAAGATATAGCAGCTATACAACAAGAAATATATGAGTGAGAAAGTAGAAAGCAATTGCAAAGTGGTGTTGGCATAAATGAAAATCAAAAATCCTATCTATTCAATTTATGAGAAAAGGTTATGGCAGCAATTAAGGAAATATCCGAAACCACAACATAATGGTGTCAAACAAGATGGGAATAGAACATTTGCTCGACAAAAGGGAATATATCCAAAAGAAGGG
>DAOUWQ010000077.1 GCA_030667035.1 Candidatus Heimdallarchaeota archaeon
GTAACTTTTAACGACGAACTTGTAAGAAATAAAGCTGCAATGATAGTAATTGCGAAAATTGCTATCCATTTTGTATGTTGTTGTTTTTTCATTTATTTTAACCTCATTTTCTGATTTTGTTATATATTTAACCTGTACTGAAGTGGTTCCAGAAGAAATAACCAATGAGGAATCCACCTGCAAGAATAAGGAGAGCTCCACTTAATATTTTAACAAACCTCGTAGAAGCTTGTAATTTATTGATTAATGCATCTTTTGAAAGACCAACTAGTATAGTAATAATTATCATAGGTAATCCCATTGCTAAGGAATAAATCGCAAAGATAAGTATTGCTTTAGCAAATGCTCCGGATTCAATCGCACTGAATGACATAGCAAGTAAAATTGGTAGATTACAACCAATTGACGCAAGTGCATAGGTAACCCCATAGAAGAATAATTGAATTATCTGAGGAGATTCAGAAGCGGCTGTATCCTGATGATTATCTGTTGTTACATCTTCTCCTTCAACAAAATCGTCAGTTTGCTCTTTTAGTTTCTCCGCTATTTTCCGTCTCTTTCTTCGTGTTGCTAGATTGTTAATAGCAGTAATTGCTTTACTCATATCAAGTGAAAGCGGTGTTAAAGAAATAATACCTAAAATAATAAGTAAAATTCCAATTGAAAGAGAAATATATTCAGCGGCATTAGCGAGACGATCTAACCCTTCACCTACACCTTCACTTACAGAAGCAACAATGATTCCAATTATCATATAGAAAAGCACAATACCAAATGCAGCCGCAGAACCCCAGATAAATGATTTCCAGATGCGCCTTTTGAGAGCAGTTTTCTTTTCTTCTTTACTCTTCTTTTCATTTTTATCTTCTTGCTCACGTCGTTCATCTCTCATTAATAGATCTAAATTATAAGCCATATAACCAGGTAATAATGGAAATGCGCATGGAGAGAAGAATGATAAAACTCCAGCAAAAACAGCTGTTAACATAGAAAATTCAATACCAGAAACGATTGGTTCTGCAGTACCAGCTAATGTTTCTTCTATTTTTTCAGTTAAACCACTACCAGCAGTAAAACCTGCTTCAGCAAGTGTAATATATCCTTTAGCATCGATAACTACAGTTTTTGGGATAGTTAGAACAGAATATTTTTCGAATAGACCATCTGAATCTAAAGCAAAGTTCCAGGTGGCATTGAAATCATTTTTGAAATCAAGTAAATCATCTAAGGTATTATCTAGATTAATATCTATTGATATTATCACTAAACTATCATTAAATTCCTCGGAAATAGATACTAATTCTGGCATAAGCAACCTACAAGGGACACACGTTACACTATCCAGAAGGTCTATGAGAACAACCTTCCCTCTATAATCTGATAAAGTGAAATTCGCTCCTGCAAGAGTCGTTACAGAGAAATCAGGTGCTGGTTCTAAATTTCCACTATGCGTAATGAAATAGAATCCTCCGTACCCAAGCCCCCCAAGGACCACTACTATTACAAGTGTTATTCCAGTAATTTTTAACCAGTTACGATTTTTTGGTGTGGTTGTGTTTTCTTCGCTCATTAGTAACACCCTATTATTTTATTTAACTTTTAAAACTTAGCAAGGTAATTGAGAAAAAAGAATAAGTAACTGTCCATTATTAGAGAACAGTATCTTTTAATTCATTTTATTTTCTCTTGGTAAGTCTTTGAAGCGGCACAGCTATAAGTCCACCAAGAACAAATAGTGCTATTATGGATGGAAGAGCAAAACCAGCACCACTGGTGACTGTATAGTTGATTGCTAACGTAGTGTTTTTACCTGAAACATCATCAGCAATAACTTTGATGAGTAATTCTTCAGCTGGACCAACTTTTAAACTATAAAATTTGGCGTTATAGGTATCTCCATCTTTGGTCATCTCTTGACTCACGTTTAATTCGCCATTCGTCCAAATTTCTAGTGTTGCACCTAGAATCATTGTGTCATCAGTAATAGTCACATCAATATCGAAAGTTTGTCCATAGGTTCCATCTATTTCTACAATAGAATCAAAAGTAATAACTGGGGGTGCAGTATCTGCAATATTAGTAACAGCTATTGCCAGGGAATCAGTAGTTTGATTGCCAGTAAAATCTTCAACTATTAGGTCGATTGTCGCTGAAGTTATGCCTTCTTGTGTTTCATTCCAAATAACAATTGGATCAAGAATAAAGGTACTGGAGTGTTCGCCAGTGTCTGGAGTCCAGAATTTTTGTGTTTCACTATAATCACCTAAGGTTAATTCATATTCTGCGAAACGTATTGCATCATCAACAATGTCTACAGAAGCAGTGAAAGTGCTATCTAAAATTGAAATTGGGTCTACATTAGATTCAAAATTTGTCAGAACAGGAGCTGTTTTGTCATCCATTTCTAAAAGTTCGTTAATTATTCCTGTAATTAATTCTTCTCCGCCAAATCCTTCCTCAACAAAGTAAACATATCCATGTTGATTAATTATCATTAAAGTAGGGATGGCCGATATCTCATAATAGTTGTTAATTAAAGCAGTATCTCTAAAGATAAACCAGTTCATCTCATAAGTAACAGCAAATGACTCAAGAGCTGATTCTTGCTCGCTGAGATCAACATCAACACTCATCATTACGAAATCAGATTCAGACGCAAAATTATCATTAATGTTTCTTAAATAAGGCATAGCAGTTTTACAAGGGCCACACCACATTGCAAAAAAGTCTATCAAAATGACTTTGCCATCAAAGTCAGAGAAGGTTTTCATTGTATCACTAATTATTTCTTCCATTGTCCAATCAATGGTTACATCCCCGGCATCAATCAAATCTGGAGTTAACTCCTCTCCAGTATCAGGACTATTACTAACGCCATAGAGATTAGTTGTATCAAATAACATTGACGATAGAATTACTAGCACAAGTAGAATAAAGCTTACTTTTTTCATCTTCATGAACAATCACACAATCTCTCTCTATCTAGAGAATTTATAGCTTGCTTTCTTTAACTGTACAAGATTCATTAAAAACTGTCTGATTTAGTTTTTAACACTTCAGCGTCTACTTCGTTTTTGTCAGATTCTTCCTTGTCAATAACCTTCTCTTCCTCTTTTTGTCTTAAATTAATGGCTAAAGCAAAAGGAATGAGAGTTACTATTAATCCAATACTTGCTAATGAAATGCCAGTATAGAATTCTGCTGTTCTTTTGATAGCTAACGTTGAAATCATCTGTGTTTGCACTTGAAAATCAATGGAACTATTCCAATCTACTAAGATGAAAATCGAATAAAGCGTAGCTTGTTGAGATAGAGTACTAGAGAGCTCTTGCGTACTATTTGCTACAATATTGTGATGTGCAAGAGAAGTGGCTAAAAATTGATTAACAGTCGTTTGATAATTAGTGATTAACCAACTATATGATAACGAAAGAGTTTCGTTGTTATATTGATCAAAAATATCGTCTAAATCACTGGATAAAGTAGTAAATTGTTCATTGGTAGCGATAGCCGCACCAATTGTACAGTAGGAATTATTACCCGCAAAATCGCCAGTAAGCGTCAAAGAATCTTTTCCATCTAACTCAAAACTTTGCACTACACCATAATTTGTTTGGTCCTCAGAGAAAAAGAGAGTAGTTGAATATTCCCTATCTTCAACTCGCTCGAGATGAAGCGCAGGACCAAGAATGATGCCAAAAGACAACAATATTAATCCGAATGCTATTAACGGACTTTTAAATTTCTTAATGCTAGCATAGAGTTTTCGTGGTTTTTGGTATTTTTTAGTCCAATCAATAATTCCCATCACTGGAAAGAAAATAAACCAAGCAACGAAAATCAGTGCATGTAATGGGAAATCAGTAATGTAAAGAAGGATGAATTCAGCACCAAAATATTGAATTCTATCTTCAGGAGAGAGGTTTAAGAAATAAGTGTTTATCCCTTCCTCCAAAGAAATGCTAGTCCACTCAAAATTGAACCCTTTGAAAAGCAAAGGAAAATCAAGGTCCCAAATCATATAGGCGTTAAGATTGTACAACCGATTATCAAAGGGATAGAATAATAGAACAGGTCCAGTTGTTAAATCTAGAATATTATGCAGAAGAATGAATGCTCCAATAATAATTAGACTCCTAGCAAGTAAATCAGCTTTTTTACCTAAAGTTTTCTTCTGGATATATTTTGCAATAATCAACCAAGCGGTTACACCAAGTATTAGAAAAATTGGCCAAACAATCGAATGAAGGTATGTTCTATGGATATAAATGAACGTGTCAAGATCAGGGAAAAGAGCAAAGAGCGTTAAAAGAGCAAATAAACCTCTTCGAGTATTGAAAATCTCACGATTCTTTTTTCCCATACCGACCCAAACAAGAAAAGCTTCTAATGCAACATGAGTTGGACCCCAGGTCATAGTGTATCTATCCTACAAATAGTCTACTAAAAGAATAAGCGGTACTCCTCTTTCAATTATTCGGCGAGTTCTTTTCAAACGTTATAGAAAAAATATAAAGATGGTATATTTGAACAAGGAACAATCAAGAAATCAAAGGATGAGAATCTCATGTTCGACGCGGTATTATTTGATGCAGATAGAACCATTTTCAATAATGATGGATTACATGAACTTGTAACACTAAAAATAATAGAGAAAGTAGGAATGGATGGAGCATTAGCTGACCAAGTACACAAAGCATGGGATAAAATATACTTTGAAGAACAAACAAGGTTAATGGAAAATGCAGGATTCTGTGTAGATAGAGATACTTCTGCAAAATCACTGGTAATCGCTCTAAAGGAATTTGGCAAAGAAATTACCTACGAAGAAGCATATCCGATGTATCAAATAATGGTCCATGAATTCACAGAACGGTCAAAACCATATCCAGATATGTTAACACTAATGGATTTCCTAATCGAAAAAGGAATAAAAATGGCTATTGTATCTAACGGAGATAATGAAGTAATTATGAATCGATTGAAGAAAGCCAAAATAGAAAATCATTTCGAGTTTGTAATTGCCCCATGCGACCAATATCCACTCACAAAACCAGATATTAAAATCTTTGAGGAATCATTGACTATGATCAAGACAACTGCCCAAAGAACTATTTTTGTGGGAGATAATCCATACGCAGATGTGGAAGGAGCAAATAAAGCAGGGATGTTCTCAGTACTGATTGATAGATGGGAAAAATATAATCAACTAGAAGGATTAGAAGTTCCTGATTTAAAAATAACCAATTTTGAAGAATTGAAAGAATATATCAACGAAAAAATAACCAGTTAAAATTATTAACTGAAATAGTAAATATTAATTGGAGCTGTTTCCAATTAAAATTACAATCTTCTATTTTAGTGGCACCGGTAATACTTGGTGGGCAACAGAAAAATTACAACAAATGCTCAAAGAAAAAAAATTTGAGGTAGAATATTTCTCAGTAGAATCGAAAGTTGCTCAAGATGGAAAAAAAGCAAATGAACTAATCAACCAATCAGATTTAGTTGGTTTTGGTTATCCAATATACGGGTCAGATATTCCATTAGTTTTTATGAATTTCATAAAGAGCCTCACACCAGTAAAAAACAAGAACGCTTTTGTGTATACAACAATGATGATTTTTAGTGGAGATGGCGCATTAGTAGCGAGAAGGCAACTAAAAAAGAAAGGCTTCAAAGTAAACCAAGCAACCAATATACGAATGCCAAATAATGTGAAATTGCCATACCCAATATTCAAACGATTTCCAATAAAAAATGGAGAAGAAAATGATTGGGTTAAGAATAAAAAAGCAATGCCAAAAATCGCTAAATTAGTAGATCGTATTGTAAGTAATAAACGTTGGATACAAGGATGGGACCCAGTAAATGTTGCGGGTGGGTTGATGCAAAGAGTGGAAATGAGATTTGGAAAGTTGTATAAATATGCTCGAAATTATTACGTAGATGAAGAAACATGTACACAATGTATGCAATGTGTTGACAACTGTCCAACAGAAAATATTTCTTTTGAAGATGAAATTTTTACCTGGGGGAAAAGTTGCATATTATGTTTAAGATGTTATCACTTATGCCCCGAAGATGCGGTACTATACAAAGAACCAACTCTAGATAGAAAACAATATCCAAGGTACAAAGGACCTGGTGATGGTTTTACTATTAGTAAATTAAAGAAATAAGCTCACTATTTGACATTCAAATTATTTCAGCTTATTTTGTCCTTACTTAATAGGGAAAATGAGGATTATCTTTATCCTCAATTCTCATCTGGTAGACTTTACTATTTTCCAAATTAATATTCTGTAAATGGAAACGTTTGTGAGCGGACTCAAATTTAACAATCTTCAATGGCACTACTTTGACCAAAACCATCTCCTTGACACTCGAAAAAGAATCATACCATTTGGGCGAAAATTTAGCTCGAAATAAATCACCAATAGCGTTGAATTTTTCGTCATTTGCCTTGCCAAGTACCTCAGCTTCACCTTCAATTTGAAGTCTGCGCAAATTAAAAGCTACATTCTTGTTCCCTCTCAATTGAATGATTTTCTTGTTGTGTTCCCAAGAAAAGAAATAGATTGTGAAATCTTCATTGACAAAGGAAACAATTCTAGCAGAAACTCTATTGTCAAGGGAAGTGGCAAGAACCATGTCTTTATTATCTGCAAGCAAAGTTAGAATTTCACTTTTAATACGATTAAAATCAGGTTCTTCTCTCATCATTACTATTGTTTAATAACTGTCAAGTTCATCAAAATTAAATATTCAAC
>DAOUWQ010000435.1 GCA_030667035.1 Candidatus Heimdallarchaeota archaeon
AATTGCATTTTTTGAGATACATCTCGGAAAATCACTTGAATATGATGCTTACCTACAAGTTCAACTAAAATAGCATTAATTTCTGAAAGAAATTGGGTTTTATCTTTTGTTTTTAATAAAAGATTGAAGCTAGCATAACCATTATCAATAATTTTCTTATAATATGTTGTAAAATTTCGCTCTTCTTTTTTAGTAATGAAATCAGTGAATTTCATCTTCGACAAATCTTCTTGTGAAAATCCAAGAATCTCAGAAGATTTTTTGTTTGTATCAATAATATTTCCTTGAAAATCAAATAATATTATTCCATCATTTAAATTGTCAAGTAATCTACGAGTGTTTTGTTCATTGTCTCTTAATTGCATTTCCATTTCTTTTTGCTCGGTTATGTCACGAATAATAGTTATAATCCGAACAACTTTTCCATCTTCAATAACAGGTATTTTTCTAGTTTCTGTCATTACATTGAAATTTTCTACATAATTATTGTCTTCTGAGGTGATAATTTGCTTATTTTCAAAAATTTGATGATATTCATCTCTAACCGTTTGAGGTAGAAACGGAAAAACGTCAAAAATTTTCTTGCCTATAATATTGGTATCAATATCGAAACCTTTAATCCAATCTAAGAGGCTTTGATTTACAAGAACAAATCGTAATTCTTTATCAGTAACATGGATTGGTACACCCATTGAGTTTAAGGTTGAGCGATAGTTTTCTTCCGATATTTGCAAAGCGTTGCTTGATAACATTTCATTTGTTTTATCACTAACAAATACAAATCGATTAACAACCTCTCCAGACTCAAATGCATAATATACTTTATTTTGAATGTATTTCCTTTCACCACTTTGTGTTATACACCAGAAAGAAGCTTCTTCAATTAGCTTACCTTCATCTCGTTCTTTTTGCATCAATAGTTCTACTTTGGGTCTATCTTCTGGAGCACATAAATCTAGTAAATTAAAATTCATTAATTCCTCTTTAGGATGACCATAAATATCGCAAGTTTTGTCATTTATATAAATTAGTTTTTGTTTTTCAAAAATGATTATCCCTTGATCAACATTTTCCAATAATCGTTGATATCTGGTTTGAAAGATCTTCAATGCTTCTTGAGTTTTTATTTCATCTGTAATATCAATACCTGAACTAAGGATGCCGATTATCCTATTTTGTTGATCTCTACGAATATCTGTTTTCCATCGAATTATTCTCTCTTCACCTGATTTTCTTACTATCGGATTTGTCATTGTGGTAATAGATTCGAGTTTTCCACTAATTAGACCTTTAAATCTTGTAAGCAAACGACTCTTGTCTTTCTCAGGGATGAAATTCTTATACCAATTTTTACCAATAATCTCTTCCTCTGATCGATTAAGAATCTCACATCCTGTATTATTTATCATAATAACATTGCCGTCACAGTCTAAAGCAATAATCAGTGCATCAGCCAGATTGAGGTATTTTTGCGTTCGATCTTTTTCTTCTATTAAATTTTGAGTCATTTGATATTGATTACCAAATAGTCGTGCATTTTGAATTGAAACAGCAGCAACGTTTGCCATACCAGAAAGTAATTCAATATCAGCTTGAGAATAGGCATCAAATCTATAACTTTGTACTTGTAAAACACCAATTATTTCTCCACCTATTTTCATAGGCACATAAACCGCTGATTTTGTAATTCCGTCGCTCGAAGAAGTTTCAGCTAACTCCTCATTACTTTTACTCCCATTTGTGTTCTTATAAAAATTGGATTTATAGACAACCTCACCTGATTCAATTACTTTTGTTTGTATTTCGCTTTCTCTGTGCCCCAAAGGAATCGGTGGAAACATCATTATGTCTAATACATTTCCTTCAATGAGTGTATATCCATGTGAAATTGTTTTGCTTTCTTTGTTATAAAAATCAACTACGAACGTATCTGCATCCATAATTGCATAAATATATTGAAACACTGTTTTGTAGATTCTATTTAAATCGCGAGTATCTCCGAGGGTTAGTGCTAGTTTATTTATTGAAATTTGTTGCTCAAGTAATCTTTTTCGAGCTAAATCTATTTGCTTCTTTTCAACTAATTTTTCTATTAAATTGACTAGTTCTCTGAATTGACTTCTTGTTTCTCCTCCTTTTTGGAGATAATAATCTGCACCAAGATTCAATGCTTGGATAGCTACTTCTTCTCTTCCTTTGCCAGTGAAAATTATAAAAGGAGTTTCATTTCCTATACTTCGCAATTCAGCTAGAAACTCTAATCCATTCATTTCAGACATTTGGTAATCGGAAATTATAATATCATATTCTGTTGAAGTTAGTTTTTTCAGAGCTTTTTTTGCAGAATTAATTGGATAAATTTGAAATTTTTGGCTAAGGTTCTCTAGATAAAGTTTAGATGCTTCTAAAAGCGCTTCTTCATCGTCTACCAATAAGATATCAATAATATCCAATATGTGAACCTCAAGTTAGTTACTTCAAAGATATTTGCAATGCTTATAACGAATTTCACTATTTAATTGCTTTAGTTTAGAGGCAAAAAGCATAATTACTCATCAAACATAATAACAAACTGTTATTACTAAAATATTAATAGAATTAGCTAAATATAAATTGGTCAAACTGGTGAATGAAATGGACTTTGAGGTTATTTATAATAAGAAAAGCGCTGATTTTGATAAAACTAAATTACATAAAAAGCTAACTGCTATTTTTGGAGAGGAAAATGTTTCACAAAAAGAAATAGACATTCTTTCTTACAGTAAGGA
>DAOUWQ010000372.1 GCA_030667035.1 Candidatus Heimdallarchaeota archaeon
ATACTACAACCAAAACTAATATTAGATTAATATAAACAAGAAAGTGTTTTCTTGATGCTTTCATATAATTTTCACCGACAATCTATGTTTTTAGTCAATAAACTTAAAGTTTCTTATTGAATTGAGAAAGGATTCTAATAATTTTGAGCAGAATTAAGTCTAAAAGAGCTAAAGATGGTATTAACCAATCTTAAAAGACAATAGAACTGAATCATTTTTTTCAGTTCAATAATTCTTCTATCTAATTTTGTTATATTCCCCATAACGGAAAGATTTTAACTAAAGAAGCTAAAAATATTAAATAGTAATATTCAACAATCAATTGTTGATGGGTGATTTCATGGTCTTAAAGAAGCTTCGAAAAAGTAAATCAGCTGTTTCTAATATTTTATCTACAATATTGATTGTTGCTTTAATGGTTACGTCTACTGCTTTAACCTACAGTGTCATCATTCCAACAATTGATCGCGGAAGACTAAATGCTACCCTTTCAACCTCTGCTCTCTTTCTAACTAAAATGGATGGAGCCATGCAGACGCTATTTTACGATGGTGTTGGTGCTTCAAGAAATCTAGAAGTGGATGCTTTTTCAGGTAGCTTAGAATTTAGAACTCAGGGGTTAAATGTTCGCTTTTTTATTGATAGTGCGATCTTTTTCCCAATCCCAGGTTTAGCATTTGGTGCTGCTAGATTTACCATTCCGAGTGATATTGCAATTATGGATCGCTCAAATATAGATTATATCAAAGGTAGCGCTTATTTTCCATTAGCAGTTACAGATGAAGGTTCGTCTGATCCTGCAATGATTGCAATGACAAGACCTTCTGGTGATGAATACAGAATGGAATTATGGTATCGACCATTCCTTCATGTTAGAGATACTGGTGTTGGTGGAGATATCGAGCTTTCAATTGTAGTTGTGGAATTTAATGCAACTGAATCTGTTGGTTCCTTAAATGATGGGACATACAATTTAATGCTTAACAAGTCAAGTTTAGAAGTAAATCCGGCGAAGTATGGGTTTACTAACGGCAACCCAATTACTACCTCAGGTGATGATTTCTATATGACCATCCTAAAAAACACTGGACCAGAAATTATCTACTTATCTACAGGTGCACGAGCGAGTGTTTCAATTAGTATCGTAGTAATTACTTTAGGCATAGAAGTTATTTCTCTCTTCTAGAAAAAATTACTACTAAACGATTCATTTTTTTAATATTTGAAATATTCCTTTAGCTGAATCAATTTTCGGGAATCAACCATTTCTTCACGAGGATTTGCTTCAATTATTTTCATAAGATTTTTGAAGTGTTTTAACGCAGCAACATGATCATTTTTCTCTAGAAAATAGAGAACAGTATTCATCATGCCCTTTGCTCCTGCATTCTGAATTGTGTGATTTTTAGGATTAGTTCTAGAGAGATCACTTAATTCAAGCGAAAATTCACTGATCGATGGTGTTTGATTACTCAACGAAAAATCATAAATAGCATTTACAAGAATCATCGCTATTATCTCTTTTAATTGTTTATTTTGAGTTTTAATTGATAATTCACGTAAATGGTTTATTTTCCCTTTCAGATCAGTTTGTGAGCTTCTACCAAAATAAATTGGCATTGAATTTAAAATTGCTCTACCATAATTAAACAAAACATCTGGATTTTCATAGTACTTGTCTGCGAAATCAATTAACTCCAAAATTAATTTATCTGCTTCTTCATATTTCCCTTCTTCTGACAAATCCATAGCATTATTAAAAAGAGCATTTGCTAATTCCTTTTGAGCATCACTATCATCAGGTTTCTCAGCAACATTATTTCTTAAAGCTTCGACATCATATTGCAATTTATCACACACATTTATTCGTTATATTTGAGAGCTAACATTTTGAATTAAGCATCTCTAACTAAATTAGAAAAACAACATATAAATAAAAAATGCTTCTATTATGCAAATTGTTGTATATTCAAGGAATATTTTTGATTATTTCTTCTATCTAATCATAATAGAAGAATCAGTACAATTCCACCAATAGTCATAAATGTACCTAGAATTATTTTCCAGTCGACTTTTTCTTTCAAAAAGAGAATCGACAGTGGAGTAGCTATCAATGGTCCGGATGCAGCTATCACTGCAGGAGTTGAAGAACCAATGTTTTCAATTGCTAGTAGATAAATAATATTTCCTACAACTAAACCTAGAATAGCAACTACTGCTATAATAGAAATATTTTTCCAGGTAAATTTACTTTTATTCTTTCCTCTATTTGTACTTAAGAAAATTACTAAGGAAATAGGCACTAAGAAAGCCATACGTGCACCATTCAATGTTATAATGTTAACATCGGTTTGTTCCAATCCATATCTAATCAAAGTTGTTCCTGTAGCCCAAGTTACCGCTGAAATAATTGACAGGGTAATCCCTAAAACTAATTTGCTCTTAAATAATGGTGGTTTTTCTATTCTAGATCCAATTTCTGAATCATTTATCGTAGACTTCATTTCAATAGTTTTAGTATCAGCTGTACTTTCGTTTGTTTCGAGCACAATTTCGGTTGCTTCAGGTAATTCTATTTCGCTATTTGAGTTTTCACCATTAACTTTAGAAAGTGAAATAAAAACTACTCCGATAATTACCACTGATATTCCCAGCAATTTTAACCACTCAAAATATACATCGGGGAAAAAGATTACTTCAAAGATGTATGTAAGCAAAGGATAAGTCATTGTTATCGGGTAAGCTTTTGAAACACCGATTAATTGAAGGCTTGCGAAATATAGGAGATTGCCAATAACAATTCCCATTAGGGCAGCAGTTATTAGAGGTAATAATGCTTTCCAACCAATTGTGAACATCACCATGAAATCGCCCATTGCAGAAACAATAATTAAAAAGGAAATACTAGAAACAATTGTTTGAATAAGTAATAAACCAGCAGGCTTCAAATCCTTGCCTTGTGCTTTAATTATTACTGTAACAACACCTGAAAGAAGCATATTTCCTATGGCTGCAATAACACCTATGACTTCGGGTTCCAAACTAATTTCACGGATTCCACAATTCTAAAAATCATTTATGAACTCTTGTGTATGTATTCTAATAATCAGATTTCCTTCTTTTTCTATTCTTCATCAGAGGATTTTTATTTGATTGTAGAAATTCACAT
>DAOUWQ010000289.1 GCA_030667035.1 Candidatus Heimdallarchaeota archaeon
AAAATCCTGTAGGAGCTTTTGAAATCGAAGTAGAGAAACTTTTCAAATAAAAAATATTTTTTGAAAGCAAGCAATTAGCTTTCAAAATATTGTTGGCGTGTTTCTTAGTCTATCAATATTAGTACTGTAGACTTCTCTGATATCATCAAGGTCAAGTTTTAGCATAACCAAACGATCTAAACCTTGGCCCCAGGCTAGAACTTTTTCTTTTACACCAAATGGTAACGTTACTTCGGGTCTGAATATTCCTGCTCCTCCCATTTCAAACCATGTTTTGAATTTATCCACGTAAATTAATGTTGACATAGAAGGTTCTGTGTAAGGATAAAACGAAGGGGTCAATCGTATCTTTTTGAAACCCATTTTTCCATAGAAGGTTTTAATCGTGCCCATTAAATTTCTCAATGTTACATTCTTATCAACGATGATACCTTCAAATTGCATAAATTCAGCAAGATGCTTGAAATCGATAGCTTCATTTCGATAAGTTCTATCTATCGAGAACACTTTTTCAGGTGGGGTCCATTCTTTGTAAGCTTTTGATAGATGTCTTACAGTAGTTGCTGTTGTATGTGTTCGTAAGACCAAACGTTCAGCTTCTGTCAATGACCATTTGTATCCCCAACCTTTACTTTTTGTTTTCCATCCATTTTGGTGCGTTTTTGCTACCTTATCTACTATATCTTTTGGAGGTAAATCACCTTTATTTGGTTTTGCTAATTTAAACGTGTCATGCATTTCTCTTGCAGGATGATCTTGAGGTTGGAATAAGGCATCAAAGTTCCAAAATTCCGATTCAACAATAGGTCCTCTAATTTCATGAAAACCCATCTCAAAGAAGATTTCTCTCATCTCATTAATTACTTCAATTACTGGATGCTTTCTTCCAAAATAAGTAACTGGAACATTTTCTGTTGGGTCATATGCTTTGAATTTCTTTTTACTCCAACTTCCAGTAATGATCATTTTAGGAGTTAAGCTAGTTTCCAATTTATCTT
This sequence comes from Candidatus Heimdallarchaeota archaeon, assembly GCA_030667035.1. GTDB lineage: Archaea > Asgardarchaeota > Heimdallarchaeia > JABLTI01 > JABLTI01 > JABLTI01. The sequence goes on from DAOUWQ010000289.1 coordinate 999, forward strand.
GGATTTTATACTCACCTTTCAAAATCTGGTATCCTTCGCTTGTCAATTTAGCTATACGAATTCTCTTTTCATCAATTATGAGGATTTTTCTTTTACTGAGATTTTTGATACTTTCTTGTACTTTGGGATCCTTTAGCATAGTGTGAATTTCATTATTTTCTATTGAGGTTAGAACTTTTTCATCCAAATCTTCTGTCATTTTTTTTGCTTCAACAAAAGTTTTCTTGCCTTCTTTTGAGAATTCCACCCAATTTTTGCGACGTAACCATCCAATGGCAATATTGACTAGTGATGGGTCTAAACCTGAATTTTCTTTGAAATCATCTAATAGAATTCTGCTCTTCATTTTCTGTAATGCAGAAAATACTTGTTTTTCTGGTAAACCTATTTTCAGATAACTCTTTCCTTCTTTAGTTAAGGATATTTCTTGTTCTGTTTTCTCTATGCTATCAAGTAGTCCCATCTCAGAAAGTTCGAGAATAGTTTTTGCAACAACTGCTTGATCTAGTTTTGTAGTGTACACTAGTTCTAGTTGTGACATTTCTTTCTCACTTTGTATATGCTCCAGGATTGTTGCTTGATTTGCTGTTACAGCAGTGTTAGTTGGCATAGACTCTACCTCATATTCATATCAATTTTCAAGTTCAATAATTGAAAAATCTTTCCATGAAAATAAACGATTTTATGCATTTCGGGGTTTATGGTTAGATTTAAGAAAACGTTTTATTTCATTCTGTGCTACTTAGAATAGAACTCTTGGTGAATGATTTGGTCGTAATAACAATTTCAGGTCCTCATGGTGCAGGAAAAAGCACTTATGCAAAAGCTATTGCTAAAGCTCTTAATCTCAGGTATGTTTCTTCTGGCGAAGTTTTTAGAAGATTGGCAAAAGAAAATGGTTGTGATCTTGAGTTTTTCTCTAAGAAATGTGAGAAGGACAAATCTATTGATAATAAGATTGACCAAATAACCATTGATGAAGCTAAAAAAGGCGATGTTGTTTTAGAAGGTCAATTAGCTTCTTGGATGGCTAAAGATTTCTCTGATTTTAACATCTATGTAACCGCATCGATTGATGTTCGAGTAAAGCGTATAGCCGGTCGAGATAAAGTTGATTTTAAAAAGGCCAAAAGGGAAACTATTGCCCGGACAAAGAGTGCTATTCGACGATTCAAACGAATGTATAAAATCGATACTGAAAATAAAGACATTTACGATATCATTCTCAGTACTGATCGTTTATCTAAAAGAAAATGTATGAATATTCTGATTGCTGCTTGTAAAGAGTTTATTGAATGATTTTTTCACCCATTTCGTTTTGAAGGGAAAAGTTAAAAACCATTTGCAAATGCTTTTGGATTAACTCAGAATAGATGCTTATTTAGGCTTCCTCGCTAGGTGACGCGGGGACCAGATTTGAAGCAAAATAAATCTGTGAAAGGAGTTAAAAAACTATGATTGAAATTGGTCGAATAGTAATTAAAACAGCTGGTCGAGAAGCTTTGAAGAAAGCCGTTGTTGTTGATATAATTGACAAAAATTATATTCTAATTACGGGACCTCCTAGCCTGAGTGGTCTCAAGAGAAGACGAGTAAACATCGCCCATCTTGAACCAACCAAGAAGAAGGTAGAAATAACCCGTAAGGCAACAGATGCCGACGTACTTGCTGCAGCAAAAGCTGCTGGTGTTGACGCTTTTATCAAAGAACGTATCAAGCTAAATGTATAATGCTAAAGGTTTGATTTTTTCTTCTTTTTAGTAGAAAATGGTCAAACATTCCTTTCCTTTTCTTGAATTAAGAAGGAAAGCTTTTATTTTTCTTCTTTTCAAAGGGAATTGTTTTTAGTGAAATAGTATAAATATATCGAATAATTAACTCCATAGGTGTTGGAATGCTATGTCATCTCAGTCTCGAATCTTACCATCAGAAAAAAAGCGAAAATTATTAGTTAAAACAGATGATTTTGAAATAACTAATCATGGTTTGAAGCCAGAAGAACGAGATGTTAAAGAGCTCATTCGTTTAGGAGTTATCAATGTCGATAAGCACCCAAATCCAACCAGTCAAGAGATTGTGGCTACGGTAAAAAGAATATTTAATTTACGAAAAGCGGGGCACTCAGGAACACTTGATCCCGCAGTTACTGGCATTCTTCCTATTGCTTTGGAAGATGCAACAAAAATTACCGATGCACTTCTCCCATCCGGAAAAGAATATGTATGCATTATGCGCCTTCATAGTACCGTGAAGAAAGGTGACCTAAGAGAGGTTATTACTCAATATCATGGAGAAATCTATCAAAAACCTCCTGTTAAATCTTCAGTCAAGCGAGTTCTACGAACAAGGAACATCTATTATATCGATCTCTTGGAAGTAGATGGTCAAGATGTTTTATTTAAAGTAGGTTGTGAAAAAGGCACCTATATTCGGAAACTTTGTCATGATATTGGCTTAACTTTAGGCACTGGTGCACATATGAAAGAACTTCGAAGAACAAAAACAGGACCCTTCCGAGAAGATGAAACATTGTCTTCCTTAACTCGAGTCTTTGATGCGTATGAGGTATGGAAAGAATCTGGTGATGAAGAGGAACTTCGACAAGTTGTTTTGCCAATGGAACGGGGTTTAGCCCATTTACCAAAAATAGTTATTCGTGACAATGCTATTGGCGCTATTTGTCATGGAGCAAGTTTAGCTATGCCTGGATTAGTAAAAGTCGATGATATTATTGAGAAAGATTCACTCGATTTATTTGAAAGCTAGAAAGGAGAAGCTATATCATTATC
>DAOUWQ010000345.1 GCA_030667035.1 Candidatus Heimdallarchaeota archaeon
AAGGAAAAGAGCGAACGCTCAACGCTCTTTTTCTTTTTCATTTTCTAATAAAAAGAAGAAAACTAAACAAAAACCTAAAATCAGATGCCTTCTACTGTGGTTGTATTCACATGAATAATTCTTGTGATAGTCTATATAAAAAAGCAAATGAGAGATGCTGTATGTCCAAAGAATCTGAAGTTAAACTTGATCTAAAAATAAGTTGGAAAATGCTAAAAGCTAACTATAGAGCTTTTCTAATGACAGAGCTTTTTGTATTCATATCCTTCATTTTAGCACTCCTTCTTGTTGTAGGTATATTTGCTATAGTTATTGTTTCTGTACCATCTCTTACTTTTATTGGTGTTTTAGAGGATATTAGAGATAAAGATGATATTCGATATTCAATTATTGGAACAGTGTTTTTTGGTATCTCACACACATTAGTTGTTAGTTTTCTTAATTGCCAATATGGACTTGCGTATGATGTAATGTCTTCGGGTGACATGTTCTCTGAATTTAAAAGAGCATTCAAGTATTTTCAGAGATTTTGGTGGCAATATATGGTATTTTCGCTCATCTCAGTATTCAGCATATTCATTCCAAGAAGAAGAGAATATTTTGGGTCTGAAGAAATAACAAGTAATATTTACTTTGACATTGGGATTATTGTTGTACAATTAATGATTTATTTTATCTTTACAGTAATTTCAAGTGGAACTCTACCAAGTGTAACTGCACAAGGAAGTTTCAAAAATAGTTTTATAGAAACTTTCCGTATTTTAAGAAAGCATCCTGCGCGAATCCTCAAAACTTGGGGGGCATATTTTTTCATTTTTATTTTTCCAATAGTAGCATTATCTTTTATACGCATGGAACTCCACTATTTCTTGGGTCCAAATAGATTATTTCTGATATTTGATATCGTTACATTCTTGCTCTATCTTGTCTATCTCTTCATTGGATATCCACTAAAAACATTAATTTCTACAAGAATATACAACAGTGTTGATTTTGAAAGATTTAAGCCATTGACTGAAAGTCATGATGATTTGAACAGTGAACAGCTGAAAAACAATGAGGATGAGAAAATTAAGGAATAATAATTACAATAATAGGGTGTGAATATTAAATGGTTGAAACAGAAAAAACTGAAGGAAAAAAAATAGCATTTATTCAAGATGAAATGCTAATAACTAACCCTGATGCTGTTCCAATTCTTTTCCATCCTAAAAAAGAAGAAATTCTCAAGCTGCTTATCATCAGAGAAATGACCATTATTGATTTGAAACATGCAACAGGTATGAATCCTGGGACAGTTAAACGTCATCTCACAGATCTTTTGGATAATCATTTAGTCTTCATTTCACGTGAAAAAGTAAATGAATTCAGCATTGTAATGAAATATTACCGTGCTTCAGCAAAATCATTTCAAATTAACATCATATGGCCTCAAGAATAAAATGAAAAACAAAGCTAAGATAGCTTAGCTATGACCTTCGATAAAATTTGTGTTAGTATTCCACCTATTTTTTCCTCGATTTTAATATCTACTTGACCATCCAATGGAGTTTCACCAATATTAATCAAAACTGTTTTTGCACCATTGTCCATAGCCAATATGGGTAAATCTGCAGCTGGATTAACAACTAGAGACGAACCTATCATCAAATAAACATCTGATTTCTCAGAATGTTCGTATGCAATTTTGAAATCATATTCTGGCATTGGATCTCCAAAGTTAATTACAGAGGATATCAATCTCCCTTGACAATGAGGACAATTTGGTTGTGTTGTTTTGGTTGGTTGTGTCAGATAACCCGGATCAAGGATATTTTTATCCCAACCTGCCTCTTCATAGGTCATTCTTTCATCACACGAAAGGCACTTCATTAATGTACCATTACCATGCAACTCAGAAATTGTATCAGGATGTATGCCTGACCGTCTATGAAGATTATCAGTATTCTGCGTTATAAGAAACTTCAGTAATCCCATTTTTTGTAATTCTACAAGTACAAGATGCCCTTCATTTGGGTTAATTTCAGACCAAGCTTTTTTCATTTTTGGTGGTGGTAATCCCTTGTCTCTTCTCGTCCAAACTCCATCAGGCCCTCGAAAATCGGGAATACCAGATTGAGTACTTATCCCTGCACATGTAAATGCTACGAGATGTTTAGATTTTGCAATCCATTCAGCAGCTAATTCTATTTTTTCTTCTAGTGACAAATTATTCATTTATATTACCTCGAAAGAGGTGTTCAAAGACGGTTATTTTAAGGTAGCTAAATCAGGGGTTGACACCACAATCTGAGAAAATTTCCATTAAAGCTATATAGGATGCTTCCAAATAAATAGGTAAAAATTCTCGATTATATATCTCTAGAGTAATTGTATCGGAGTATTTCATTTCTTTTAGTTTTGAAATAAATCTCTTAAAATCAATAGAAGCCGTGCCAATTGGTAAATGAGAGTCAGCTTGCTCAGAATAGCCTCCAAAATTATCATGTAAATGAATGTGTTTCAATTGTTTCTTATATGTTTCAAGCATAGAATAGATTTTTTCTTCAGAGGTTTTATGAGCTGTTCCAGGAAAAATGATATTTGCATGCCCAATATCGAAAGTAAATCCTAAATCTTTGTGCTTTTTGAAAACCGGTTTGAGGTCATTTACTGATTCGTCCGTATTTTCAAGCAACAGTTGCAGATTATTCTGCTTAGCAATTTTTATCCATTCACTTATTGCAGAGTCTTTAGCTTCAGTCAACTTTTCTTGGGAAATACCTTTAGAATCTTCTGTATGACCAAATACTCCATGAAAAACTAATTTTTTAGTTATACCTAATTTCCCAATTAGTTCTATCTCATCAGATATACGATCAACATAATCCGTCCAAAGTGCAACATCAGCTATTATTTGTGAATTTAGATGGGCCAAATGAATTATGGTAAATAAATCATAAGAATCAATTATCTCTCTAATTGCTATCAATTGCAAATTGAGTTCGTCTGCATCAGTATAATAATCACCAATATAGAATTCAACAAAATCAAACCCAATTCGTTTTGCTGCAACGAGATCTGCTAATTGTAATTTTTCTAGGGTAAAGGAAGCACCAATTTTCAATTAATTTCCTACCTCAATAATCCAATACTCGTCCTAATATAAAAAAGCAACATAAGTTTAATCATATTCTTACCTCAGAAAGCAATTTTGCAAACTACACCATTCGCATTGACTGACCTTATTTTTTATTACTCAAAGATACAATTAAATTTTGAGGGAATACACAAACATGATTGAAATCTTTGAAGTTAAAAATTATCACTTCTCTTCATTCTATAGCATTCA
>DAOUWQ010000037.1 GCA_030667035.1 Candidatus Heimdallarchaeota archaeon
AATTGAGTATCCACCACAGAAACATTATCTTGGAAAAATTGTTTTTTAACCAATTGAGCGGTGTTGAACATACTACTTAATTTTGAGCTAGTACAAAAAACGATGATCTCATCATACTTTTCAAGAGCAGTCTTATACACATCATGATATTCTTTAGGCGTTGGGACAGAAGTACTTGGCATTGCTTTGTCATGAACAATTCTATGATAAAATTCCTCATAAGAAAGGTCAACATAGTGACGTCTTACTTCATCGTCTCCAAAAATAATTCTTGCAGGAACTATTCTAATATCATATTTTTTTATCACTTCTTCAGTCAAGTCACAATTTGAATCCGAAACGATGCCAACGTTTGCCATTTTTATTTCTCCTATTTGTTGATGATTACACAGTAGATTAAATACGTTTGTGGAAAAAAGCATTTTTTGAAACAAATTACAAACACTATTGAAACAAAGAACCTTTAAAAATTAAGAATAACTAAACACTTCTCATGTCTTTCGTAGGTCATGATAAGGGAAAAGAATATCTTAAAAAAGCGGGAACAAATACCTTCGTAATATTAGAAGGCACCAAATTGGTTTTCCAACCAGGTTCAGCTATTAGTGATGCTAAAAAAGAAAAGCTGCCGAAGAAATTCTTCATTGAAGGATTGAGTAAAGAGTTTAGTTTCTCCAAGGAATTCATTAAACAGTATAAAATCACTCATCAAATCGATATGGAACGATTGTTACGAGCATGTTCGATAATACTAACCAGTTTTACAGGTTCAGAAACTGAAGATTATTCAAAAAATCACTTAGATAGGTTGTTTAAGCATTTAATGGTTAAAGAAAGTATTTTATGCGAAAGTGCTATTTCTGAAGCACTCGTTTCTTTTGGCGAAGTCCTCAATATTCCAAAAAAGGCAACAATCACAAATAAAGATGATCAAGATGCTGCAAAAATAATTGGTGATTACTTTAAACTATGGAAAAGTGATGGATTTGATCCTGCTGCCTTCATGAAGGATTATTTAAAGGGTGCTTGATACTGTCTTAAAGGGTTCAATGTAATCCTTTTATTTTTCTTTTGTATCATCTCCATTGCTTATACTTTTTTTCTTTAACTATTTTTCTAAATTTGTTCAGAAATTTGCATATATAATGTCTCTAGGTTCTAATATAATCGAAAACTAACTTTCACAAGTCTTGGTATCTAAACAAAAAAATCTAATTAACCAGTTTTATTGATTTCCAAACTACTCTTTAATTAGGTGAAGGAAAATTACTGAAAAAAATGATTCGATTGATTGACTTTTGAAACCAAGAACCTTTAATAATTAAAAATAACTAAATCCTATTCATGTTTACTGTTAATCATGATAAGGGAAAAGAATATCTAAAAAAAGCAGGAACAAATGAGTTTATCATTAAAAGGCGTAAGAAAAAGATTTTCGAGCCAGGTTCTGCATATAATAATGCTAAAAAAGAAAAATTACCGAAGGAATTCTTCACTAAAGAATATGGTAACTTGAGTTTATCAGAGGAATTCATTAAACACTTCCAAGTTACTCAACTTGTTGATATGGCAAGATTGTTACGAGCAATTTCAATTCTGCTTACTAATTTTACTGGTCCAGAATCAGAGGATTTTAGGAAGAATCATACCGACAGATTGTTTTTCCATTTAATGATGAAACCAGGCATGTTTGCTGAGGATGATCTTGCTGGTGCTCTCTTTTCTTTTGGGGAAGTTCTAGAGATACCTAAAACGAATAAAATCACTAAAGAGGACTATAATACTGCGGCAAAGATAATTGGTGGTTACTTTGCACTATTAAATTATGACCAAATGGTGCTAATGAACTATGATGGATAAAAGCAATCTTTTTTCATTGTTTTTATCTTTTTTTTGTTTTTTCAATTTCTTTCTAATTTTGTTCAGTCAAATCTGAATCAGCGAACTATTTTTGGATTTTTTTCATGATTTGCCAATATTAGGGAATAATAGATATGAAAAAAGTAACTTTCAATAGTCTAGAGCTATTTTGACTAAAGTTTGTTATTAATTATCTTTAAGAAAATTGGAGACACTCTTTACTTAGGTGAAAGAAAATTACTGCAAAAAATAGTAGATCAATAGTACTTGGTGGAGGATGCTTCTGGTGTTTGGAAGCTGTTTATAATCAAATCGAAGGATTAGAAGTCATTTCCGGATATGCGGGTGGTTCAATGAAAGATCCTTCTTACCAGGAGGTTTGTGCCGGAGTTACGGAGCATGCAGAAGTAGTGAAAGTAATATTTGATCCAGGAGTTATTACTTTGAGAACAATACTTGATATTTTCTTTCAAATGCACGACCCTACAACACTCAATAGGCAAGGAAATGATATAGGAACGCAATATCGTTCAATTATTCTTTATACCTTAGATAATGAGAAGAGAGTAATTTTAGAAGCAATTAGAAAAGCACAGAAAAAATGGAACGAATCTATAGTTACAGAAGTAGCTAAATTAGAAAAATTCTACAAAGCAGAAGAACACCATCAACAGTATTATAAGAAAAATCCAAATCAAGGATATTGTAGAGTTATGATTCAACCAAAAATAACCAAATTGAAAAAGATAGTTTTACCAAAATTGGAATATTCTAATTTAGAATAGAAGGCAAAAACTCAAGAAAAATGACTCATATAGACAAATATTTCAGATTACAAAGTGACCTCCATTTAAGTTTCTTATAATAAATTATTTAAATAAACTACTAGTCATTTTAAGAAATAGTCTAGCTAGACTATTCCTGGTAAGGAGCGAACAATGATGCCAAGAAAATCAAAAGTTTCAAAAGTAAAAATTGAAGAAATGGATGTGCTACAAGAGGAGGAGGATTTTGATTTACCTCTATCAGATGCAGAATGTCCAGAAATACTGGAGATGATTGAACCAGAAGAAGCACTAGGAACGATATTCAAGAATATACATAAATCAACGATAATCACCTTAGTTCTAGGAGCTTTCGTTGGAATATTCTATTATATCGCAGATAAAGGATTTCCAGAAGTGTTCCCAGGATGGTCTCGAGTAGTTATTGGGTTTGTTGCAGGGCTATTAATCGTTTTTGGAGCATCAGAAATGATTATTCTCGGTGTAAAAGGGGTCAAGGATAAATTAAATTTGAACCCATATATCGCCGGTATTATGAGTGCTATTGGAGCCGCACTTGCAGAGCTAGTAATCGTTACTTTGCTATTAATTAGATCACATTTAGAACCTGACCCAGTAGTTGGTGGCAATTTAGCAACCACAGCAATTATTCTGATTTTAACAACAGTAATAATCAACATTCTCTTTCTAGGAGTATCTATGATTTTCGTATCGAGAAAGGGGCCATTCAAACTTCCGAAAGAATTGACAATGTATGAAACAAACATGGTATTAGGTATACGTGTCTTTACTTTTTTGATGGTGCTCTATGGATTATTTTACGAATTCAGTGATATTCGAGGCCTAATTGATGGCCTAACGGTTATCCCCTCTCAATTTGGCAGAGGTGTCGAGATTGTTTTTGGAGCAGCTTTACTCTTAGTTTACGGATTATTTATCGTTGTTCTAGTAAAACGATATGGTAAAAAAACTTCTACTCCTCAAACCTTGATTACTGAATTTTACGAAGATGAACCTGAAACTACACATGCAGGAGACGTTTCAGAAACAGTCCAATTGACACTTGAGAAAAAAGGTAAAAGTAAATCTAACGAAATGGCACCTTGTGAACCACCGACGAAAGAAAAATCAAATCACAATAAACACGATGAGTTAGCAACTTTAAGACGATTCCCATGGATCATCATTGTTATGTTATTCATCATTGGCGCAGGAGGAATTATTTGGGGTGGAGAACTTCTCGCATCTGGAATTGAAAATGGATTACATGTATTCGAGAATGATTTTCAAATTGAAGTGCCAATATTGGTTTATGCAGTTATTGTTGGATTGATCTCAACTTCTCCAGAATTAATTGTTACTTTTAGAGGATTATTACATCCAGATGAAGAAACACAAAAAATTGGTTTAATTAACCAAGTATCTGCAATTAACCAAACGTTCTTTGTTTTATTTGGAATCCCATTTTTACTTAGTGGTATAATTGGTATTGGAATACCGATTACAATAAATATTACTATGGTAATGGGTTGCATTTATATTATGACTACAGCTGAAAAAATGATGATAATGGACGATAATAAATTTGATATTTTAGAAGGTGGCGTAATAACTATCTTAGCGATTGTAAGTCTTTTAGCATTAGCATTCATGGGCGGAGGATGAATTTCTGCTTGGATTCACTGCTCATCGAGTGAATCCTCTGTTTTCTATTTTTGTCAATATCTTTTTTGAATTTACTTAATTGTTAATTTGAACATAAAGGATTATATATGATGTAGGAAAAAATTCATCATAGTGGAATCTCAAAACATTGGAGTTCCGGGAATTATTTATTGTATATAAAATTAGGAGAAACAATTGTTATGGCACGTTATGCATTATGTTCTGTTTGTGGCAGAGGTACAAGAATTAACAGAGCACGAACATGTACCTACTGTGGTAGATATGTGTGCAGAAAACATCGTACAAATGGTTTATGCCCTACACATGTCAATATTATGAGTAAAGAACATGCAGATGCATTACTTGTACAAGATCATATACATCATTGGATTGGAAGAATTACAATACCAATATTGTTATTCGCATTTATTATGTCATTTGGCATTATTGGTCAACAAAGTAGGATAGTAGGGTTTGTAAGTTTAGGCATTTTTCTGACAACATTACTGATATTGATAACAGTTAACAGAAGCACAAGTAAGAAACATGAAGAAATATTGAGAAAAGCAATTCATTCTGAAATTAGTGATATAGAAACTACTCTTTGTATAAATTGTATTATCGCTCTTCCTGAGGGAACGAAAAAATGCCCTAATTGTGGAAAAAAAGTTTCTATCGTCCCAGGAAATCCTTTTCAAGATTTACCAGCAACTATTAACATTTCAGCAGAGCAATATACTCAACCACTGCAACAATATACACAATCAACACCTCCCCCTGTAAAAACAGAATACGAAACTTTACCAGCACCTCCTACACCAGAAAGTCAACAGCAATATAAAACTCCACAACCTCCAGTAGAAACAGAACATGAATTATTACCACCGCCACCTCCTCCATTAGAAAATCAGCAAGTGTATAAAACTCCGCCACCACCAGAAGATCAACAAGTGTTTAAGATTCCTCCACCTCCTCCTGGATACAAACCACAACAACACGATGGCAATCAAGGTTTGGATAGTCTATTAAATGAGATTGTAGAGCAAACTCCAGATACTAAAGTAGAGGCTACAAGTTATCAAGATGAAAGAGCTAACTCCGAACTTCATGTCTGTAGTTCATGCGGTAAGAGGTTTACATTAACAGATAGCACGAACAATTGTCCTTTTTGTAATATACCTTTGTTTAATACACGATAATTCTTTATTTTGAAAAAGGACTGTTATTCTGATAAAAATCCTTTCTACCGAAAAATCTATTTTCAGTTTCTCTGAAAAAATATTGTTAAGGTGCTTAAAATAACTGAAAATAGTAAAGTAGTAACACGAACTGGAATTTCCTTGGAAATTTCTCTTCTTGAAGAATTTGATAGAACATAATAACACGATTTTATAAAAAGTGTTATTGATTTCATTTCAGAAAAAATAGACTAAGATTGATTTAAAAAAGAGAAGAGAAAAAGTGAGAATAACTACTCTCATTTTTTCTTTGCCAAGCCAATCTTATCAAGGGTATATCCATAGATAAAAGCAGTTTCTTTCATGTGTTCATATCGTCCAGAAGCACCGCCATGTCCTGCACCCATGTTTGTTTTCAACAATAGGTCGTTTTTGTCAGTTTTTAATGCTCTTAGTTTGGCTACCATTTTTGCTGGTTCCCAATATGCAACCCGAGGATCATTTAATCCAGCAGTAACCAAAGTATGAGGATAGTCTTTTGCTTCAATATTATCATATGGAGAATAAGATAGCATGTAATCGAAATACTCCTTGTCATTAGGATTACCCCATTCTTCCCATTCTTGCGCTGTTAGTGGAATACTTTCATCAAGCATTGTATTAATAACATCAATGAATGGTACTCGAGCAATTACCAGATGGAAAAGCTCCGGATTCATATTCATTACTCCACCCATAAGCAAACCTCCAGCACTTCCACCAGCGATTACTAATTGATCTTTGGAAGTAATCTTTTTGTCTATCAAGTATTTAGCGCAATCAATGAAATCGTAGAAGGAATTCTTTTTCTTGAGCATTTTACCATCGTCATACCACTTTCGACCAAGTTCTCCACCACCTCGTATATGAGCGATGATGTATATCATACCTCGTTCGATTAAACTGACCAACGTTGTAGAGAAATTTGTATCCATTGGATAACCATACGATCCATAAGCATAGAGCATAGTTGGTGCTGGAGTAGCTAATCCTTTTTTATGTACTATTGAAATTGGAACTTTGACTCCATCTCGAGCGTCAAAATAAGTTCGAGTAGTTACATAATCATCTTTATTGTAATTTTTCACTTCATCTTCTTTCATTAGCTCAAGTTTCTTCTTATCAACATGATATTCATAGATAGACATTGGAGTGATTAAAGATGTATAACGAATACGAAAGATATCTGTGGTATATTCAAAATTATCTCCGAACCAAAGACCATATACAGATTCAGGTAACTCGATATCATGATTTCTCTTATCATCTTTACCGTAAAATATCTCTAATTTCTTCAAGCCATCATGTCGTTTGAGAATAACCAAATAATTTACAAAAGCAATAGCATAGAGAATTCTCACAGCATCATTGTGAGCTATTATTTCTTCCCAATTCTCTTTTGCAGTTTCATTGATTGTAGTTCTCATTAATTTGAAATTAGTTGATTTGTCATCATTTGTTACTACATAGAAATAATCGTTCTTGTGGGCGATAGTATATTCATGGCCTTTCTCTCGAGAGTGAAAGACTTTGAAATTACCAAGTGGTTCTGTCAACTCAAGATAATGTACTTCTGAGCTAGTAGTAGATTCTGTATTAACGAAGAGATACTTTTGATCCTTACTTTTCCATATTGACATACTTCTTTTGATGTCTTTTTCTTCAAATAGTTCAACATCTGTTTCTGCAGATGTTCCAAGTATGTGTCTTTTTAAAGCATAAGGTCTTTGAGCTTCATCCCGCAAGATGTAGTAAATTGTTTTATCATCCGCCCATTCAAAACTCCAACCAATATTTGTAACCCCTGTTACAGTAACTTTACCTGTCTCTAGATTTTTGATTATAATACTAAACTTCTCATATCCTGTATTATCAATAGAATAAGCAATCATTTTTTGATTCGGACTAATTTTCATTGTCTGAATTTTACAATATTCCAAATCCTTAGCTAATTCATTTACATCTATGATCAATTCTTCTTTGCTCTCTAAATTCAAGTGTTTTCGATAGTAAATCTTGTACTCTTTACCCTTCTCATTTTTATTATAATAGTAGTAGTCCTTGAATTTGTAGGGAACACTCTCATCATCTTCCTTTATTCTATTTTTCATTTCAGTAAATAACTCATCAACAAAAGGTTCTAGATGGTTAGTTTTTGCTTTAGTATGATCATTTTCAGCAGTCAAATAATCGATTACTTCTTGTTTTTCTTTTCCGCGCAACCAAAAGTAATCATCTACTAATTCGTTACCAAAAATCTTAGTGACCTTTGGTTCTTTCTTTGCAATTGGGGCATTATTTTGTTCCGGCATAATCGTATCTATTCATTCAACGTTTATTAAAAGTTATTCAATAGAAAAGAAGAAGATTTTTTCTTGATTATTTAGAAATAGATTTATTGAATTTCTGTGCTTTTTTGACCAAGTTTTATAATTAAAGAGCAGTATTTCTCTATATGGCCATTTTACTTGAAAACTTGGAAGGAAATGAAGAAACACAAACTATTCATTCCCTTATTCCATGCCCTGAGCTAAATTTGTTAATAACTGCTACAGGGAATCAAATGAAAATCTGGAAACTAAATCAAAATGGCAAGTGGGATGGAAAACCACCTCAAGTTCTCAAGGGACACGAGTTTCCTATTAATTGTATGAGCTGCCTCTATCTCGGGAAGAAAGGAGCTCTTCTAGCATCAGGAAGTGCTTTTGAAGGGTCTTGT
>DAOUWQ010000172.1 GCA_030667035.1 Candidatus Heimdallarchaeota archaeon
TAACATTGGTGTGTAAATCTGGTCCATGTCCACTGTATAAATGCTTCAACTCCAAATCAGCTAATTTACTTAGAGATGCAATTAAAGTAGCTCTATCTCCAGTTGGAAGGTCAACTCGGCCACAACCTGCACCTGCAAATACTACATCTCCAGCAAAGAGCGATTTACTTTTTTTATCGTAAATTACTGCACAACCATCTGTATGTCCTGGTGAATAAATTACTTCTAGATCAGCTCCTTCAAAAGAGATTTTTTCATTATCTTTGTAGATTTTTTCAATTGAATAACTAATTTCTCCACTGCCATACATTGAAAGTAATGTCACTGCATCTTTTTCATTGATATGCTTGGCTGTTTGTGAGCTTGCACTATATCGGACATTTGCAAATTCGGCTAAATTATCATTACCAAGGATATGATCGATATGGCAATGGGTTAAGAAAACCTCTATTTGGAAAGTATCCATTTTCTTAGTCATTTTTTCCAGCGTTTTCTTTAAAGCAAAATTTGTTTGAAGACCATCTAGACCAAGATCAATTACTAGAATTTTCTCCTCTTTTTCACTCTTCAAAATGAAGATATTGGAATTTAATCCTTCTCCTCTGATAACTTCTACTTGCAAAATTAATCTTCCCTCCAAAGTTTTTTCTGCATTAAGTAAACAATGTTTCCTTTTCTCATTCGCTCACCAATTATCTTATATCCTCTATGTTTGTAGAAATCAACTAATTTCTGATGGTCTCCATAGGTTTCTACAACAGCAACTTTTTCTTCTCTTAATCTAAGCATCTGTTCAACAGAATCCATTACAAAAGAACCGAACCCTTTGTTTTGCATATCTTTTCTTATTGCTACTGTCTGAATGTCCATTAGATTGTGACTTTCCTTCAATTTTATTGTAAAGGTGCCAATTAACTCACCTTTAAAGAGAATAGAGTAGACTGTTTTATTTTCAATTCGTTCGAAGATTTTTTCTTCAGTTTCCAACATTCCTCGGGGTTTTCTTCCTAAAATCGCTTCAATAGGCGTATAAGCAGTGATAATAATTTTCAGTATTATTGGAACTTCTTCTGGAATGGATAATCGTAACTCTGTTTCTTTCATCCAATCATCTTTCAAAAAATCTGGTAAATGCATTGGGATTTCCGCTCCATAGTGCTCTATATATCTATTCAATTGTTACTGATTGAGTTATTTGAATTTTCCTAATTAATTTACATTCTCGGTTATTAAACTGAAAAAATGATTTTTATACTACTGATAGATAATATATCTGGATTGAAAACTGATTTATCTGAAAAATTGTAATCGTTGGTGTAAATATGCGAGCAATCACTCAAGAAAAAATAGATCATTTGACAGAGTTTATGGAACAAAACAGTATTGATGTTATATTAATAGCTGACTGGGAAATTGCCAGAGATGTTAATATGCGATTTTTATCAGGGCATCCTATGGATGCTACGCTGGTACTTACTGCAGGTGGAGAAGTTTGTTTGGTTCCTTGGGATAAGCAATTAGCAGAAGACCATGCACAAGTGGATGTAACTCTTGACTACACACAATATAGTAATAGGCTGGTAGGAGGGGCAGTTGAATATATCAAAGAAGCTACTAAAAAAGACAATCCAGTCATTGGTGTAAATAATCACATTCCTTACAGTTTTATTTTGTACATTCAAGAAACCATGCCAAATGCTACCGTCTTTTCTAACCCTAAAACAATTGCTGATAAATTTTCAGCATTAAGATCAACCAAAAGTCCACAATAACTGGATAAATTAATTGAAGCAGCAAAGATCGGCAATAAAACTATAGTTGATATTAGAAAATTTGCTGAAGAAAAACAAGGGACTGAAAATGATTTATCATTTATTGTTATGAAGAAAATAAGAGAATATGGTGCAGAAGATAACGCCTTTCCATCTTTAATAGCAAATACGAAACGTGCACATATGATTCATTGTCACCCTTCTGCAGGAAATAATCATTTTGCAGAACAAGGTTTGGCTTTAATTGATTTCGGTGCTTTATATGAAGGCTATTGTTGTGATATCACTGTTCCATTCACCTTTGGCAAGCTTACTGCTGAACAAGAAAAAATTCGCGATACAACTGTTAAAGCATACGAGGCCGCTATTGAATCAATTGATTTGGGTGTTCCTCTCTGGAAGATATCCAAAGCAGCAAACGATATTATTGAAAAAGCTGGATATGTTATGCCTCATGGGTTAGGTCATGGATTAGGTCTAGCTGTTCATGATTCTCCCGGTGTAAGACAAAAACCAACAGACCCAATTGCACTCAAATCTTGGACAGAAGATGTTGTTGAGGAAGGTATGGTCTTTACCATTGAACCTGGTGTTTATATTAAAGGTCTTGGTGGTCAAAGATTAGAAAATGATGTTATGATTCGTAATGGCAAAGTTGAAGTCTATACCAATTCAGAATTGATTGAAATTGATTAAGAAAGAATGGTTCATCCATTCTTCTCTGATTTTTCACTTTTACTAGTGTTTATGTTTTATCAAACACTTTCTCAAAAATTTCCTCAAAAAGTTTTTTTGCTTTTGTCATTGCCTCTTTTCCTTCTTGAGTTATGGTATAATATTTTCTATCTGGTCTTCCTTCAGGATTATCTTTTACATATGAGATTACGAGATTGTCTTTCTCTAGTTTATAGAGAATGGTATAAGATGTCACTGTAGCTGGCTCAAAACCGAATCGTTTCTTTATTGACTCTTTGAGTTCATACCCATACATCTCTTTTTCTTGCAAGAGTCTGAGGATATAAATCCACAAATTATCAATAGAAATTTTTTTCGTTAAACGTTTAAAGGCTCTTGAGCTTTCTTTAGAACCCTCGCCATCTGGAAACTCGTAACTCATTTCAATCAAATCCTGTATGATAACTTCTAATCCTGAACTGAATCTTTTATCACCTTGTAGTTGAAAAAAGTTTTCCTCTAACACATTAATCTATCTTTTTTTTCTTGCAAGGATAATTTTAGCTATCAATAACATTAAAAACGGATAATTTTGATTTCAACAAGAACACAAATCTTTTTAAAATAGAGATGTGCGTTCAACATAGAAACTGACAATAATTTGTTTAAATTATTGCATCGGTCGTGAACTAATGACTAAAAAGAGAAAATCTGGTGGAAGATCAAAAGGAAGCAAAGGCAAAGGAGGTATGGTCCAATGCGATTCTTGCGGACGACTTGTACCATCCGATAAAGTCAAGAAAGAGACAAAATATCTTACTCTTATTGATCCTATGCTCGCAAGAGAATTAAGACGAGAAGGTACTTTTATCCCAAGAGAACGAACAACCA
This sequence comes from Candidatus Heimdallarchaeota archaeon, assembly GCA_030667035.1. GTDB lineage: Archaea > Asgardarchaeota > Heimdallarchaeia > JABLTI01 > JABLTI01 > JABLTI01. The sequence continues at coordinate 3,339 of DAOUWQ010000172.1, forward strand.
AGAGCTATTGTGTATCTTGTGCCGTTCATCGTGGGAAAGTAAAGATTAGATCTAAAAAAGATCGTAAAACCTAGAAAAATTAGATAACGATTTTTTTTGAGAGGAAGTATTATCCTCTCAGTTATTATCTAATATTGTGTTTATTTATTTCAGATTAATTTTAAACAAGAGCAAGAGGGTTTGTTACAGATGCAGAAAATTCTATTTGTGGTTATATTAGAAGAAGAACCACCTAAACTTGATTTTTCCTTAAAAAATCTGCCTGGCGAATCAAAAATAGATGTCATTGCGCGAAATATCCTTAATTTATTTCCAAGATCCAATTCACAACTAAGTGTTACTTATTATGCAATATTCACTAAAAACTCTCCAATGGTTTTACAAGTAAATGGATTGTCTGTGAGAGAAAAGTGGTATGATGAAATTGAAATAGCCGCATTTATTCGAGATGCACTTGAGATGTCTAAAGAAGGATTCAAAGTTAATTCAATAAACAATAAAAAAGAATTACAGTGGTATACCTTGGATGATTTTCAACACTTTTTCAAAGTTATTATTGAATTACAGTTTAACCCTATATACCTCCATGAGCTTGGAGAACCAATTGAAACCTTGCAAATTAAGGGTAAAAATGAAAATTTAGCTTTTATTCTGGGCGGCAGACAAGACATTTCTCCCGACCATGAACATTACATCGATAAAATCAAGGCTAAAAAAATCAATCTTGGTGAAAAATCCTATCTAGCTTCAACTTGTATTCTGAAAATTCTCTATGAATTCGAAAAGGTTGGAGAAGAGTTTCACTAGAAATGTTTAATTCGCCTTCTTCATTCCAATAGAAATAATTATATAATCCTTCGGCGTTTGCCAAAACAGTATTAACTGGACTAATTATTGCAAAAGTTTTCTCTAGCATAAAATTAGGTGGTGGAAACTATGTCTGAAGATGAAGCACTAGCATTGAGAATTTTAAAAGACATTAGCGAGGACACGAGTGTTCCAAGAAATATTCGAAGGAGCGCCAGTGATGCACTCTTAACAATTAATAATGCAGAAGATGAACCTTCTCTTGCAATTAGAGCAAATATCGCAACAAGTATTTTGGAAGAAACAAGTTTGGATCCAAATTGCCCTGTTCATGCTCGAACATTAATTTGGAAAGCAATTTCCATTTTAGAGATTATCAGAGATGAAGTGGAATAATCCACTCTTTTTATTCTTTTCAATTTACTTTCAATTGAGTCTTATTTTTGAGTTATTTTTAGAAATTCTTCTTCGAAACTCTCTTCACCTATAGCCAATACATATGCTTCGCCATAGCCAAGTGATTGTATGTAATTATTTATGATATCAATATCTTCAGTAAATGCAGTAATTATTAATGGAAAGGTTTCTCTATCCGTAAACTGTAATTGAGAAGCAGCTAAGAGAGCTTTCAACTCCTTCTTTTTCTGGAAAGATAAGGAATGGCTTCCTGTTTGCTCATCACTAATTAGAAAATTACTAATCCAAATTAAACCAAGAATTTCATTTCTTATTTGAAAATCTAAGCGCCA